>RHKR01000068.1 GCA_008363265.1 Chlorobiota bacterium | reverse complement strand
ACCTTGAGTATATAAAACTGAACTCGGGCGCAGATCACGAATACGCCGCACACCTATTCAAAGGTGAAGAGACGGGAACGGCCGCGAAAAGGCTTATTGCCTCCTCACTCTTTAAGGACGCGGCTACAGTTCAGAAGTTCTTTACAATGACCCCCGAAGAGATCCTCTCCCTCAACGATCCGTTCGTCGCTCATTTCGCGAAATACAAAACCGTGGTTGACGATCTCAGGGCAAAACAGAAGGAGATAACCGATACCGAGAACCTCACTTTCGGTCTCGTTGGTCAGATCCTCTACAAGATGTACGGACCCTCCATTTCACCCGATGCCAACAGAACCCTCCGCATCAGCGATGGACTGATGCAGGGCTATAACTACAACGGAACCGTGGCACCTGTAAAAACCACATTTTACGGTCTCTACGACAGGTTCTTCTCGAACAACGGGAAGTACCCCTTCAACCTCCCCGAAAGATGGGAGAAGGTTCCCGAAACTCTCGATCTCTCAACACCGTTCAACTTTGTCTCCACCAACGATATCGTGGGCGGCAACTCAGGCAGCGCGATAATTAACAGGAATGCCGAGGTTATCGGCCTCGCGTTCGACGGCAACATCGAGTCGCTCATGGGAAACTTCATCTACCTCCCGGAAGTTAACCGCACCGTCGGTGTCGATTCAAAAGGGATGTACGAAGCCATACTGAAAGTTTACAAGGCCCTCCCCTTGGCCGATGAGCTTAAGAACGGTTCACGCGACTAAATATTGAAAGAGAGGCTGTCTCAAAAAGGCGGCCTCTTTTTTGTCTGAATCGGGATTTATTTAGTTAATTTTGTTTCTTTTTTGTACTTTAAACAGTATAAAAATGAAATGTTTATGAATTTTCAATCTTTTAGAACCACTTTGGCCGGTTACCCCCTTTTCACTTCGGGTGATGTGGCCGCTTTGGATGATAAGGTTTACTACCACCGTTTGGTGGAGTGGCAGAAAAAAGGATATATCCGTCGCATGGCGAAGAATGTCTTCACTTTCAGCGAGAACCGGCCCGATGAAATGATGCTTTTCCTAGTGGCGAACAAGTTGTACTCCCCCTCTTATGTTTCACTGGAGAGTGCTTTAAGTCTGCATGGTTTAATTCCCGAGACATCCTTTGCAATCACTTCGGTAAGCACAAAGAAAACCACACGCTTCGAATCCGTGTCCGGGCTTTATATTTACAGGAAGATCAAGCCGGCCCTAATGTTCGGGTATGATCTGAAGCTGTACAGAAACACGGCCATCCGTATCGCCACCCCGGAAAAAGCAATTCTTGATTACCTTTATCTCAATCCCGGACTTGAGGATCAAGGTAAACTTGAGGAATTGCGAATAAACAGTGACGGGTTTGCCGGAATGAATTTCAAGAAAATCACCGCCTGGCTCGAGTACATCGATTCCCCCACATTGACCCGACGGTTCAGGAACCTCGAAAGGATCTTATAAATGATAAGCCTGGAAGCGATAAGTTCATTCTATTCAGGAAAAGAAGTCCTGTTCAAACGACACATTCTAAGGGAGTATCTGCAATTCAGGATACTGTCAGTTGTTTTCAGCAGTAAATACGCAGATAAACTCTGTTTTATTGGAGGTACCGCGATCAGGATCGCTCACGGGACCAGAAGGTTCTCCGAGGATATTGATCTTGATAACTTCGGTCTGAGTCTGGATGAGTTCGGAGAGATATCTGATTTGATAGTGGAAATGTTCTCGGATGAAGGGTATTCAGTTGAGATTAAAATAGTCAGCAGAAATGCCTTCAGATGTTATTTCAGATTTCCGGGGTTGCTGTTCGATCTTGATCTGTCCGGGTATGAATCGGAGAAGATCCTCATTCAATTGGATACAGAGGAGCAATTTATTCCCTATACGCCTGATGATTTTCTACTGAATAAATTCGATGTTTTCCAGAGGATCAAAATCGCTCCACCCGGGGTATTGCTGTCACAGAAATTGTGGGCGATTCTAAACAGGAAAACACTGAAGGGGCGCGATTTCTACGATGCAACATACCTGTTTTCAAAAACAGTACCGGATTTCAATTATCTTAACGCAAAGGCAGGTATTTCAAATACCCACGAACTGAGAAGCAGGCTCCTCACCAGATGTCAATCACTTGATACGGGAACTTTAAAGGAAGATCTGCTGCCTTTTTTGGTTGAGCCGCGAGAAGTGACAAGAGTTGATGCTTTTACTGACCTGATAAAAACAATGTGAGGAATTAAATTTTGAGGTCTGATACGGAATAAGTCAGACCCGGTGAGGGCAATTCAGCCGTCTTTTCTCATTCCGCCGCGGCGGATGCTACCTTAGCCGTCATCCACCGCAGTTGGTTCATACAAATCAATCTCATCACTCAACAAGCAGTTTCTTCAGTTTCTCCAGAAAAACATCCAGTTTGAGGGGTTTCGTCATGAAGTCATCCATGCCGGCCTCGAAGCATTTTTCCCGCTCACCCTCCAGGGCACCGGCGGTAAGGGCAACGATCGGGGTTTTGGTCCCGCCATCCTTCTCGATCTCCCTGATCATTCTCGTGGCTTCGTAGCCGTCGGTCTCGGGCATCTGGAGGTCCATCAGTATCAGGTCGGGCTTCTCGAGTTTATAGAATTCGACCGCCTCGGTGCCGTTTCTGGCTTCTACAATCGCGAAATGAGGGAAGTGTTTCTGGATGATCGATTTCGCCAGCACAAGATTGAACTCGTTATCCTCGGCAATAAGCATTACATTCGAGTGGTGTGAGCCTTCATCGAGGTGAGGGGTAAGATGTGTAACATCTTCTTCAGCAGGGTCGCCAGGCTCTATCTTATCCGGGGCTGCTCCGGGAACGGGAAATTCGACCTCGAACCGGAAGGCACTTCCCTTCCCGATCGTGCTCTCAACCGAAATAGCCGACCCCATCTTCTCGAGCAGTTTGCTTGAAATAACGAGACCAAGCCCCGTTCCGCCGAACTTCCGCGTGATCGTATTGTCGGCCTGTTCAAAAGCCTTGAATATCTTCTCACGGTCACCTTCACTGATCCCGATGCCGGTATCGCGGACGCAGAACCGGTATCTGGCAGTGCCCGGCCCCTGTGAAACGAGTGAAAGCCGGAGTTCAACCTCACCTTTGTTGGTGAATTTTACCGCGTTGTTCATAAGATTTACGAGTACCTGCCGCAGCCTCACGGGGTCGGCGATCACCAGCCGTGGGATAAGATGCTGAATATTCACAATGAGATCGAGCCCTTTCTTCTCAACCTGATGCTTGACGATGATCGCGGTCTGCTCGACAATTTCGACCAGATCAGTTACGGTTGACTCAAGCTCGAGCCTTCCCGCTTCGATCTTTGAAAAGTCGAGGATGTCATTCAACAGTGAAAGAAGTGTCTGTGCCGAAGTGTAGGCATTTTCGAGGTAGAGCCGCTGACTCTCACCAAGATCAGTGTTCAGCAGCAGTTCGGTAAAGCCGATCACGCCGTTTAGGGGGGTTCTGATCTCATGAGACATGTTGGCGAGGAACTCTGATTTGGCCTTGTTGGCGGTTTCAGCCGCAAGCTTCGCGCTCATCAGTTCGCGGTCGTAGTCACGCCGCTGGATCGCCGAAGCGATATTGGTCGCCAGGAGCCGGAGGAGGCTTCGCTCGGCATCCTGCCAGCTTCGCGAGCTTCTTACCGCGTCGAACCCCGCGTATCCGATAACTTTTTTATTGAAGATCACAGGCACCACTATTAGTGACTGTATCCCCTGCGGCTCGAGAATATCCCTGACGGCCTGCCAGCTTTCCGGGAGGCCGGCAACAGAGGGAATATGAATATCCCTGTCGTTCTCGAGCTCCTCCAGCCAGGTCGGGAAGATATCGATCGGAATATCTGTAAGATTATCTTTCTCGGGGGTTATCCCATCGGCGCACCACTCGTGGGTGTTCGTCATCGTTCTGGTTTCCCAGTCGATGAAGAAGATATAACTTCTGTCACAATGAAAGAACTCACCCACATCCTTCAGGATGCTGTTGAGCAACTGATCAAGATCTTCCACCGATGCATCGATGAACCTCTTCGTGGTCGAAAGCAGCAGGTCTCTGAACTCCTGCAGTCTGATTATCTCACGCGTCAATTGTTCCGGCATTAATACCTCATTAAACCAAAATTATTAAAAAACAGAACTGCACTCTAATTTTTCAAAAGACTTCACAGTTCACTTCGCCGCGGCGAATCACATTTCACATTTCACATTTCACATCTCATTTCCTGTATTTCGAAATATACTCCTCCACCTCCGGTATCCCACCCTGGAAGATGAGGTATCCGTTGCTGGGTTCGCGCTCGGTAATTTCACCGGCGATGGGGGTGAGCATGATCTCCTTCACGCGGGTGAGGTCGTCGGTCTGTCCGAGAGCCCAGCCGAGTTTCATGTACGCCACTTCCGGGAGCATGTTGGCGCAGGGAACCACGCCGAGTTCCATCATGTCGCGACCGGTGTCATAAACATACATCTGCACATAGCCCCAGAGGGTCTGCACTGTCATGTAGATGGCCACCCCCTTCTCCTGCGCCCTTTTAAGAGCGGGATAGAGGGGTTTGTTCACATGGCCGAGGCCCGTTCCCGCGATAACAATGCCGCGGTAGCCGTTATCGATCATCGAGTCGATCATGTCGGGCTTCATGTTCGGGTAGTAGTAAACCATGCCGACCTTCTCCTCGAACGCGGTGTTGATCACCACATTTTTATCGTGCCGCCTCTTTTTATAGTCAGCCCGGAGGGGTGTTATCTTCTCGCGGCTTACCATGCCGATAGGGATATCGCCGATGGTTCTGAAAGTTGAGCGGTAGCTCGAGTGCATCTTCCGCACCCGGGTTCCCCGGTGAAGGAGACCGTATTCATCGGAAGTGGGGCCGAACATGCAGACCATCACTTCTGCCATGTCGCTCTCGGCGGCGGTCTTTACGCTGTGCATCAGGTTAAGCGCGGCATCGGATGAGGGACGGTCGCTCGAGCGCTGCGAACCGACCATAACGATCGGCACGGGTGAGTTCTGAACCATGAATGAAAGTATCGCGGCGGTGTGGTGCATCGTATCGGTACCGTGCCCGATCACGATACCCTGAACGCCCTTCTCTATCTCGCGGCCTATGGCCTGAGCTGTGCCGATCCACTGCTCGGGACCCATGTTCTCGCTGAACACGCCGTAGAGTTTCTCGGTTTCGAGGTTGCAGATATCGGCGAGTTCGGGGACCGAACCGTAAAGCTCACCGGGCGAGAAGGCGGGGATCACGGCGCCCGTTCTGTAGTCGAGCCGGCTGGCGATGGTGCCGCCCGTGCCGAGGAGCTTCACCCTCGGTTTCTTCGGGTCGTAGGGGAATTCCTTCTCGGGGATCTTGTAGTGGGCTTCCTTCCGGCCGCCAATTCCGATGTTGGTGATCCTGTCGGCGGCAATTCCGATGTTGTAGCCCGATCTTAATTTTATCACGATGTGCTTGTCGTCGGCGGTTTCCGAGCGGGGAAGGACGATCCCTTTGTAGGTTCCGGCCTCTGTTTCCACCTCGACATCGCTCCAGATCATGGCGGAGTAGTTCTTCAGCACCCCGAGGGCTTGGCCGCGGTAGCCTTTGTAGTCGTTATCAGCCATTGTACACCTCCTCAACCAGAGCTTTAACATCCTTGCCGTTTGCCCTGAACCTCAGTTTCGACATGGCGAGGCCCATCGCGAGGCGCATGCCGTTGGCGGGGTCTCTCAATTCCATTTTTGCCACAGAGGCTGCCGCGGCTTTTACAGCTTCCTTTATTTCGGAAGTGGTGGCGGGAGGTCCGGCTGCTTCTGCCGGTAGCTCACCCGTCCGGGCGGCGGCCGCCATCATGAAGAAGAGGGGATCGCGAAGTATCCTCCCCTCAGCGAAATGATTCAGGAGTAAGCCCGCGAGCTCAGGGGTAAGTTTTAAGTTCTTGCCGAGCTTCCTTCTCAGCGGTTTTAACCTGTCAACCAGCAGTTCAGAGACGAAGCGGGCATTCAGCCCATGGTTTCCCGTTGCCTCCTCGAACACCCGCGCCCAGGCTGAGGCCGCCAGGGTTTTCGCCCTGTGGAGGGGGATGCCAAGATCGTGGTACTTCTTTTCCCTCTCCCATACGGGTGTGGGGAGGCCCGCCCTGATCTTTGCCAGCCGTTCGGCCGTGATCTTTTTGGGAGGAAGATCGGTATCGGGGTACATCCTGTCGGGTCCGGGAAGAATTCTCTCGAAGCCGTTTGTGCCGTCACGGAGAGCCTGCCGGGTTTCCGAAGGAACGCCGATGGTTGCCTCTTTCGCCCTGATGACCACTTCGTTCGCCCCCGCGGGAGCGTCGGTCTCGTCACCCCAGACGAGAACGATCACATCATCCTCGGTGGCGCCGACCGTTTTCTTCAGCGCGCTCCACTCGGAGGAAGCGATGGTTTCGCTCGGACTGTCGGAGTGAATTATGTTGGGAAGTGTGGTAAGACAAGAGATCACCCTCACCCTGTCGGATATCTCCCTCGAGAAGTGGGTGTCGGTCTGTGTCTCCCACCTTAAAAGTCCGCGGAACCCCTTCAGCAGAACGCACATTACCTTCATTCCTGAAGTGACGGCGCCCGTTATCGGCTGGTAGCGGGTCTTCCTTAAAATTTTTGTCACATCGGTGGTAGTGGCCGTGAATGTCTCCGGGGTAATTCCCCTTCTGTGGAGTTCATCCCTGAGCCGGAGGAGGTTCCATTGCCTCATCGCTTCGTTGTAGGTAAGAAGCGGGATCAGGGGTATTCTCGGCACACCTTTAATTTCAATGCGGGTCCCCCCGGTTACGCTCACATTCACATCCTGACGGGCGGCGCCGATGCCTGTGCGTACCTTCCCCGTACTTCTGGCTATCCGGCGGATCAGTTCACCCACTTCCGCCACTTCCTGCGGGGTGCGCATGTCGGGACCCGTAACGGTCTCGATCAGGGGCATGCCGAGCCGGTCGGTTATGTATGTGCGTCGGTGGCCGATATCGCTGACCTCGCGGCACGAGTCCTCCTCGATCGAGAGCTGTATCACCTGGATCTCGCGGTCTTTGTAGGGGATGCTGCCGTCGAGGCAGACGATTGCCGTCCGCTGGAACCCCGTCGGGATGCTGCCGTCGAGGTACTGCTTCCGGGCGATATGCACTTCATCAACCATCGATGAGCCGTAGATCATTCCGATCCCGAAGGCTATATCGAGGGCTTCGTCGTTTATTTCGAAGGGGGGCGTGTCATCCATCTCGTAAGTGCAGACGGTTTCACGGTTTATCCGGTAGATTATCTCTTTTTTGGTTTTGAACTCCATGAGCGCGGTACCGTCGTACTCTCCCAGTTCAGAGAGGGTCGGGCGCATGTGCCGGAGTATCTCGGCATTGTAGTTTTCGCTGTACCTTCCCGCGGGGCATCTGCAGAAAAGTTTTTTTTCGGT
The DNA here is from genome assembly GCA_008363265.1 of Chlorobiota bacterium. GTDB lineage: Bacteria > Bacteroidota > Ignavibacteria > Ignavibacteriales > Ignavibacteriaceae > UTCHB3. The sequence continues at coordinate 1,917 of RHKR01000068.1, read as the reverse complement.
TAGTAATTGCTGGTGCACTTCCAGCCCCGATTTGAAGCCCACCGCCCGGTAGTCTTCATCCGTCATCTCGCTGAAAGGCTTGAATTTGTGATCGGTCATACTGTATCTTCTCCCGTTGGTGGTCGCGCCACCGGCTATTGATCATTTCAATTAATCACGGCTTTAAACTTACAGTTTTTTGACCGAATCCTGAAGTGCATCTCGCTTTCTCGGATGTTTTTATTAGTTTTACCATTCATACAAAATTTTTTTTAAGTACGAACCGAAAACCTTGCGCAGATACACTTCTATTCTGATTGTTTTGATCGCATTCGCCGTCTCCGCGGGTTTTGCCCAGCGTTCTGCCAACTACTCCATTACCAACTACAATATCGGGAACGGGCTCGCAACCAACAAAATACACCATGCAGTGCAGGACTCCCTCCACAGGATGTGGTTTGCCACAGGCTACGGCGTCTCGATCTACGACGGCTTCAAGTGGGAAAACATCCACCTCACCGACAACCAGAACAATGCCGGATTCAAAAAGATCATTTTCGACGGGAGAGGGAACACCTGGCTCATTCCGGTCGTATCAAATCACCGTATCAAGATCGATAAGGGTAAAGGCTGGGAAGACCTCCTCATAGCACCCGGTTCACCTGTTGAATCGGAGTTAATTAATGACGGTGACTTACTCTACTCAAAAGGTAAACCGGTACTGCTTATCGTTACCGCGAACAACCTTTATGTTATGATCAGCAACAAATGGACCAGGCTTCCCGTGAAAGAGGAGGCCTACCGGAGCGTCGAAGCTTTCGGGGACTCTTTCTTCCTCGCGGGTGAGGAAGGGCTTTCTGTGCTGAAGATCGGGGATAACGGCAATCCCGTGATAACAAAGGGATTCGCGGGAATCAACACGCCGATACTCGCCATCGGACATATCGAAAAAACATCCCCTTCACCGGCTATCCTTGTCCTCGGCCACGGTTGGGCAGGTGAGATTGCGGATGGCAAGCTAGTGAAGTTTGATGTGAATATGATGGTTGATGAGACCCGTTCGATGAACTTCTACTTTATCACTGAAGATTTACGGGGTTCTGTCTACTTCGGTAATAAATTATTGAAGTATTCCTACGACCGGGAGTCCGGCTCACTTTCACACCTCTCAAAGCAGAGGGGTTTCACCTCCGATGGCGCCACTTCCACTTTCGTTGATACTGAAGGCAATATCTGGTTCTGTGAATCTTCGGCCACAATTCAGGCTACACCGTCTACACGAAGTCCGGGATGAGAACCTTCAGTTTCAAGGAGGAAAGAGATGCCTCAACCGGCGCATCAAGGATCCTCGACCTGGCCTTGGACGACAAAGGGACCATCTGGGCAGCATGCGGCAATTTTGGGCTGGTCAGAATCGATCCCAACAGCGGATTCACCCGGGTCGCCCAAGCACCTACTCCGGTAAGCTCAATTTTGTGGGACAAACGGTACGGTCTCCTCGTGGCAACCGCGGGCAACCTCTATATTCTCAAGGGAAACAGCCTTGAAGTTGTCAGCCCCGCCTCTAAACCGGTAAATCTGCGGAAACTTTTCAGATTCAACGACAGGATATTTGCGGCCTCAGCCGGGGGTATATTCAGCCTCGAAGGAAAACAGTTCAGGAATCTTATCCCGGATGAAGATCAGATGACCACAAATGTATTTGCAATGCTGGCTCTGAATGAAGATTCGATATTTATTGGCGCCGAGTCGGGTCTTCATCTCCTCCTCAAGGGGCGTCTCCTGAAATTCAGCGAGGCTGATTTTTCCATCTCCAAAAGTGTCTATTTTATTATCAGGTCAAAAGAAGGAGACTTTTGGTTCGGAACCGCTGATGGCCTCATCAGGTGGGATGGTGGCTCAAATGTTCATGAGTATATTGTTCAAGATGGTCTGGCC
>RHKR01000067.1 GCA_008363265.1 Chlorobiota bacterium | reverse complement strand
GTCTCGAGGTGTAGCCTCTTTTCATTCAGAAGATTTTCTTGTGTGGATATCTGCTCTTCATATTTGGGTAATTCCTGCAACTCACGATCAAGATTACTGATCTTCGAAGAGACTTCATCCCGGGTGGCGATCGTCTTTTGACAATTCTGCTCGATTGTGTCGCGCCGCGTCTTAAGATTTTTTGCGGTGTTCAGGCTCTCGATCTGCTCATTAATCCTGTTATACTCACCGATGACAGTACCCTCTTGTTCCAGTTCAGCAGAGAGGGCTTCCAGATTGACTATCTTCGCCTCACAGTTGGCGAGACTCAATCCATTATTTGTGATTGAAGTGGATGTCGCGGTGATTGAAGTACCAAGATTGGTATGGAGTTTCCTTTTTTCATCAAGAGAGTTTACGACAGTTGCTCTCTCAGTCTTTACTGCCTGCTTATCTGTAAGGCCGGTCCTGAGTGTTTCCAATATCGCTTCTTTTGCTCTCATTTCACCGGAAAGGGTTTCGATCTGAGCCGTATACTGAGTTACAACCTCTTCGCCGAGCAGAAAACCCTCGAGGTTTTCGGCCGCTATCTTTATGGATTCTACTCTTGCAGTAATCCTGTCCACAAGGTCGTCGTATTTGTCGAAACCGAGCATTTTCCTGAAGGCTTCCAGTCTTTTTGCCGGAGTGCCGTTAATGATGCCGGCCGTCTCTTTCTGTCTGGCGAAGAAAGAGTTTTTGAAGCTGTCTGCATCAATTCTCAGTATCTTGTATATCTCCCTGTTAACGGGGGTTGCGTCAACCGCGATCTCTTTGTAGTGGGGCGGGTCGATTTCATCCTGCCAGATTTCAAGTTTGGCGTCGGCAGAGTTATTCCTTCCCCTGACTATCCTGGTGATACGGTAATGCTTGTCCTTCTCTTCAAACTCAAGCGTCACGGACAGGGGTGCTCCTTCAGAGTGGTCATTCCTGAGTGAAGCAACCTTCCCTTCAAGCGGTCTGCCGAAAAGGGCATAGTAGATCGCCTCGAACAGAGTTGATTTACCGGAACCGTTCTTTCCGACTAGCCCAGTCAACCCGATGGGAAAGTCTTTAATGTTTTCTTCCCTATACTGTTTAAAGTTGGTGAGTGAGAGGTTTTTAATCAACATTTTGTGCCCTTTCATTTTCAATTTCTGCCAGTAATTTTTCAGTCAGTTCCTGAAAGCGGATATAGTCCTTATCATCGGTGAAAGCCTTCCGCAGATCCTCGAACAGGCTCTCCTGCGTCCTGGTTCCCTGACTATCAGCGGTGTCCTCGCCTCCCCGTAATTTTTTCGTGATCCTGAGGTCCAGACATCCTTCGGTTATTTTTTCGATCTCGTCGCGACGGGTATCGTAATAACTCATCTTCGAAAGATCGTAAAGGTCGATGTAGATTATCGAATCTTTCACCTTGAAGTTCTTTAATGCTTCGGCTATCTCATTGAGGATAACTCCTTCATTCTTCTTGTCACAATCACGGACGGTAACCTTGATCATCTCCCGTGTCGGGAGTTCTCTGAATTCAACATTAAGCCCTTTACCGTTGATCTCGACTGCGAGATATCCCTTAGCGTGGTCGATCTCACCAAGATCCATTTTATCAGGGGAGCCCGAATAATAGACATTACCGTATTCTTTCATGTGGTTGAACCTGTGCCAGTGGCCGAGAGCAACATAATCGAATTGCTTCAGGATTGCCAGTTTGTCGGCAGGGAAAGTGCCACCGCCAAGTTCAATTTCCTCCTCTTGCCTGATCGGCATCGAGAGGTGCATCATCAGGATATTAGGCTTGGATGTGTCGGTGATCTTGATCTTCCCGATCTCCTCGTTGAGCCTGTCTCCCGTGTTAATGTGGGGAACGACATGAAGCGTGCAGGAGTCGAGATCGATCGTGTTATAAGCTTCGTTGAAATAAATGTTCACATTATCCAGGTGTTCGAATATCCGGTGAATGGGGACGGTTGAGGCCACTTTAGGGTAGTCGTGGTTGCCCGCGATCATATAGAACGGAATTCCGGCATCACTGAGCCGGCCGATCTGCCGGATGGCGTTTACCAGTGGGGCGTTGCCGGGGGAAGAACGGTGGAAGAAATCACCCGTATGAATTACGAAATCGGGCTTTGCTTCCAGAATATGGTCAACAATAGTTGTGAGGGCCTTGTACTTATCCTGCTCCCTCTCTTCCTTCACGGAATAATCATCAGTTAAAGAGTCAGATGCCCCCAAATGTGAGTCGGAAAAATGGATGAATTTTACCGGCATGGTTTAATTTCCTTTCAGGTTTCGTTTCGTATACTCTTATAGAGTGGATGAAATCCATTTTTTCCAAATTAGTCATAAATTTTTTTCGTCACAAATTGATCTGTTGATTTTAGTTAAATTTGTCAGATATTTTTACAAAAGTATCGGACATCCGCGGAGATCAATGTCGCCGGAGAGGGGAGTCACCGATCAATTAATCAAACAGGTAGTTATTTATGAGTAGAAGAACCACAAAGGTCAGTTCATGGGTGCTTGTCGTGTTTTTCCTGTTAGTGACCCAGACTGCTTTTTCACAAGACAAAGGGTCGGCCAAGCCACAGGTAAATCCGCCGATATACATCGCCTTTCTCTGGCACATGCACCAGCCGATCTACTGGCCCTATGAGAGTGTTGTACAGACAGATGCGAACGGCCGGTTCCCTTTCTCGGTAACCGACATCCACAATCAGAGACTTGGCCCATACAATTCATGGCCCAAGAACGCGGTAATGAAGGGTGTGAACGCCGGGATGCCACACTTCGGATCGCAGGTAAGTTTTTCCGGTTCGCTTATCGAGAATCTTAATGCTCTTGAGTCGAACGGGAACGGCAATTTTATTAACTGGAAGTCGCACTGGAACTACATCAAGAACCAGATGACATCGCTCGGCAACCCGAGAATGGATATGGTGGGCTTCGGTTACTTCCACCCTCTGATGGGTTTGATCGACTATAAAGACATCAGAAAACAGATCGGTTGGCACAAACAGATATTTTCGACCAACTTCCCCGGTCCGTACTCGAAGGGTATCTTCCCTCCAGAGAACGCTTTTGTGAACAGGATGATCCCCGCGCTCGCGGATGAGGGTCTGAACTGGGTGCTTGTTGATAATGTCCACTTCGACCGCGCCGCGCAGGGTTACCCCTTTAACACAGGCGGCAACATCTACGAACCGAACAAGGCCGATGTTCTGAATGGAAACCCGAACGACTGGCTTCAACTCCAGAACATCTGGGCGCCAACCCGTGTCTCCGCAGCATGGGGGCACAGACCCCACTTCGTTGAGTACGTAAACCCGGATAACGGTCAGAAATCACGAATTATCGCCATTCCGGCTTCCCGTTACCTTGGAAACGAAGACGGTCGTGGCGGCTTCGGCGCGCTCAATTACGAGTCGGTGATGAGCCAGTTCGAGCAGTACAATACTGATCCGACCCGACCGATCCTTATCGTTCTTCACCACGACGGTGACAACTATGGCGGCGGAACAGATTCATACTATGGCTCGAACTTTCAGAATTTTGTTAACTGGCTGCAGGCAAATCCCTCACGGTTCGTCTGCACTACCATCGAAGATTACCTTGAGATGTTCCCTCCTGACCAGAACGCCCCCATCCACATCGAGTCAGGTTCATGGTCGGGTGCCGACAATGGCGATCCCGAGTTCAAGAAGTGGCTCGGTGATCCCGGTACGGGCGGCTACTCCCCCGATATCAACAGCTGGGGGGTACTCACTGCTGCTCAGAACCATGTTCACATGGCCGACAACATCGACCCCAACTCCCAGAACACTTACAACGCCTGGAAATTCCTCCTCGTGAGTGAATCATCCGATTACTGGTACTGGGACGGCTCGCTCGGCGGCATATGGGACTCGAACCCCACACGCGGCGCGAACCAGGCGGTTAATTTCGCGAATATGGTGATAGGAAGTGCTGCCGACAACACTCCTCCGACCGTTTTCATCCCTCAGAGGGAACCGTACAATCCGGGCGCTACCGAGTGGAACATCCAAATGCCCTCTGATTTCAAAGTTTGGACATATGCTTACGATGTCCGTGGGCTCTCCTCGGTTAAACTCTACTACCGCGAAGACCTTGATGGCACCAACTCACTCGCTTCCGTAGACAACGAAACCTACGCCGGCGGAGCAGAGGTTGGAACCTGGACAGAAGTGGTGATGACAGGCGTTGATAAACCGTCGCTTACAAATCCCGCTCCCGTTGTTAAGGCGAAAGAGTATAGTGCCACGATAGCCGGCATTTCGAACAAACTCGTCGATTACTACGTGGAAGCCATCGACGTGAACAACAATGTCACCAAAACCCCTATCCAGCACGTTTGGGTCGGTGCTTACACCCCGGGCGGAGGTGGCGGCGGAACAGGTACCAGCACGGTTACCTGGCTTCCATCCGCCCCGACAAAGGATGACACCATCACAGTCACCATCACGAAGGCCACCCAGGGCGCGAAGCTCCACTGGGGTGTGAATCCACAGGGATCCAACTGGGCAACCCCGAATCAGGCTTACTGGCCCGCGAATACCACACTATTCAACGGAACCGGTCCTGCTGTTGAGACCGTGATGTCAGGCCCTTCAACCGACAGTTTGCTTACGATAAAGATCGGACCGTTCAACAATTCGGCTCAGAATGTTGATGGAGTCGCGTTCGTTATCCACTATAACGACAACACCTGGAACAACAACAACGGTCAGGATTTTAAGATCAACTTCCAGGGCGGCGGCGGAACGGGCAACTTCGTTATCGATGGTACCCTTGATGCGGGTGCCACGAGCGTTGGCTCCAACAACGGCGCAAACCTTTACCTCGGCTGGAAGAACGGACAGCTCTATGTCGCTACACAGTCGGCTCAGAGCCAGGGCAAGGATGTGTTCATCATGATCACCGACTCCCTCCGCTCGTCTGTTCCCGCGATGTGGGGTAAAGGCGGAACCGTACCGGGATGGTCGCTTTTCCTCGGAAATGAGAGCACCAACAACTGGTCGGGCTGGTTCGATGCTTCATCCGGTCCGTCACAGGCAGCCGGACAGGTGCTTGAAGGACTTGTAAATGTGCAGTCGGAGTTCGGATATCTACCCTCAAAACTGTATATCGCTGTTCTGCAATACGCAACAGCGGATGCGGGAGCACTTCAGAATCAGGTACCCGCAGGAAACGGCAACGCGAATGTTGAGCCGGGTGAGCTTTATCAGTTCGATTACACCCTCACTTCAGTGAAAGAGATAAACCTCACTTCACTGCAGCCTGAGAATTACGGACTTGGCCAGAACTACCCGAACCCGTTCAATCCGTCGACGAAACTTCAGTACAGTGTTAAGGAGGCGGGCAAGGTGAACATCGCCGTTTATGATGTTCTCGGAAGGCTCGTGACCACTCTGGTTGACGAGTATAAACCCGCCGGTACATACGAAGTAAAGTTCGATGCCGGCCGCCTCACCAGCGGGGTTTACTTCTATACCATGACCGTTAATGGCTTCCGTGAATCCCGTAAGATGATCCTGAATAAATAAGTTTTGACAGATTTAAAGTCCGTATAAACCACAGAGCCCACAGAGCCCACAGAGAATGAGAAATCTTTGAGGGCTCTGTGATTCTGTGAGACTTTTCAGGATAAATCATACAGCCTCTACTCCCCCTCTGTGTACTCTGTGTTCTCTGTGGTTTTATTCGCCCTTATATAACCCCCACCTTCATGACACAAATCACGCCAATCAGTTTGTAGATAAATTTCTACATATTATGTTTAAAAGCTGAATTTTAGATATTTCAGCTGTTTCAATTAAAATATGTATGGACCCAAATGGAATTTAATCAGATAAAACTCGCCGTTTTAGGGGTTGGCAACTGGGGTAAGAATCATCTGAAGACAGCGGCTTCGCTGCTTCCGCATGAAAACATAGTTGTTTATGACCCAGGGCCAAAAACCAAAGCAACAGTTCAGGCGATCTCGGACAAGATCAGGATCGTCGATTCACTCGACGATGTTGTTAACGATCCTGAGATCAACTCGGCTATTGTTGCCACGCCCGCGCAGACCCACTACTTTGTTGCTAAAAGCCTTCTCGAGGCCGGAAAGCATGTTTTGGTGGAGAAACCGATCACCCTCTATTCCAAAGAAGCAGATAATCTTGTTCATATAGCCGAAAAGAAAAATCTCAGGCTGATGGTTGGTCATGTCCTGCTTTATCACGAAGCCGTTAAATACATTAAAAACGCTGTCGGCAAACAATTGGGCGATCTGCAGTATATTTACAGCAACAGACTTAACCTCGGAAAGATTCGTTCTGAAGAGAACAGTCTCTGGAGCTTCGCGCCGCACGATATCGCGATCATTCAGTATATCGTCGGTTCATCCCCCGTGAATGTTCACGCGAAAGGCTCCGCTGTAATTCAGCCCAACATTGAAGATTCCACGGTTACATTTCTTAAATATCCCGACAACATTTCAGCTCATATTTTCGTGAGCTGGCTCCATCCTTTCAAAGAGCAGAGACTCGTGGTCATCGGCTCCGAGGGGATGTTCGTCTTTGAAGACAGCCTTCCCGAAAACAAGCTGAAATTCTACAAGAAGGGATTCAAGAATGTGAACGGACAACTTGAAGCGTTCGACCAGTCTTTTGAAGTGGTGCAGTATGAAAACAAACCCCCACTGGCCGAAGAACAGAAACATTTTTATGAGTGCGTCCTCACCGGTCAGACACCGTTCTCCGATGGAGTACACGCCCTTGAAGTATTAAAAATTCTCGAACAAGCCCAGGAAAGGTTATCGGAATGAGCGAACAAAATTTTTATGTAAATGAACATGCCGTTGTTGATGCCAATGTAGAGATCGGCGAAGGCACAAAGATATGGCACTTTTCGCATGTGCAGTCAGGCTCGAAGATCGGCAAAAAAGTTATCATGGGTCAGAATGTTAACATCGGAAACAATGTAACGATCGGCAATTTTGTAAAGATCCAGAACAATGTATCAGTTTACGAAGGCGTAACCCTTGAAGACTATGTATTCTGCGGTCCCTCGATGGTGTTCACCAACATCCTCGACCCCAGAAGCAAATACCCGCAGGTAGGCGCTGCATACTACATTAAGACCCTCGTTAAAGAAGGTGCTTCACTCGGCGCCAATTCAACCATCGTTTGCGGCCACACTATCGGCCGTTTTGCGTTCGTTGGGGCGGGAAGTGTTGTTACCAAGGATGTCCCTGACTACGCACTCGTGGTCGGAAACCCCGCCAGGATCATCGGCTGGATGAGTGAAGCGGGCGTCAGACTTAAATTTGACGAGAACGGTTTCGCCACATGCCACAAATCGGGCAAAAAATACAAATTTGAAAACGACAGAGTGAAAGAAGTAGAATAGATGAAAGTACCATTGTTAGACCTTAAATCGCAGTACCTCTCGATGAAAGAGGAACTTGATGCCGCGCTTATCGGCGTGGCCGAATCAACCGCGTACATTATGGGACCCGCGGTTAAGAAGATGGAAGAGGAAATGGCGCAGTTCCTCGGCGCGAAGTATGCCGTTGGAGTCTCCTCCGGAACAGATGCACTCCTCCTCGCCTTGATGGCTATCGGTGTCGGCAAGGATGATGAAGTTATCCTTCCCACATACTCATTCTTCGCCACGGCAGGAGTTGTAGCCCGTCTGAACGCGATCCCAGTTTTTGTTGACTCGGATCCCGTTACCTTCAACATCGACCCCGCACAGATCGAAGCAAAGATCACCGCCAAGACTAAAGCCATCGTACCTGTTCACCTTTACGGACAGTCAGCCGACATGGAGCCGATAATGGCCATCGCAAAGAAGCACAACCTTCGTGTTATCGAAGATGGTGCCCAGGCGATCTCCGTTCAGTATAAAGACGGCCGTCAGGTTGGTAACATCGGCGATATCGGCTGTTTCTCATTCTTCCCGAGCAAGAACCTTGGCTGCTTCGGCGACGGCGGACTTGTGACCACCAACGACGATGAACTGATCGAGACACTTCGCATCATGAGGGTTCACGGCGGAAAACCAAAATATTACCACAAGGTTATCGGCGGAAACTTCCGTCTCGATTCGATCCAGGCAGCAGTTCTTTCGGTTAAGTTGCCGCATCTGAACGACTGGTCGGCAAAAAGACGCGAAAACGCCGCCCTTTACACCAAACTCTTCATTGAGGCAGGTTTGGCAGAGGAAACCGGCAGGATCAAGTTTGACGACAAGAACAAAGTCCTCCTTCCAAAAGCGGTTTATGAAAACAGCGGACACCTCAACTACCACATCTACAACCAGTATGTGATCCGTGTCGAGAAGAGAAACGCCCTCCGCGCGTTCCTCACCGAGAAGGGTATCGGTAACGAGGTTTACTACCCCGTGCCTTTCCACCGCCAGGAGTGCTTCGCGCACCTCGGCGCAAAGGATGAGGATTACCCTGTAGCCAACTGTGCCGCCACCGATTCAGTTGCCGTGCCGATCTATCCCGAGCTCACCCCCGAGATGATCGCCTATGTGGTTGACTCGATCGCCGAGTTCATCAAAAACTCCGACCACCTCCCAATGGAGTGCGGTCATTGTGATTGCATGAACAGGTAAAAGCTTCTTGCTTTAGTTTGATTAAGGCTGCCCGGTGAGGGCGGCCTTTTTTGTTATCTCCACACTCCACTCCGCCGCGGCGGACTACACTAAAAACCTAAAAAATAGCTATTTTTAAAGTTTGAAATATTTAAAATATCAAGACTTAGACGAATGAGATATCAAGCGAGTGAAATAGAGCCGAAATGGCAGAAG
>RHKR01000600.1 GCA_008363265.1 Chlorobiota bacterium | reverse complement strand
CCCTGCCGTCCATTAATTTATATAACGCGGAAGCATGGTCTTGCCTGTGTTCAGAGAATCAGAGATTACAAGCTCCGTTTCAACATCCACCAGATACAGCTCGATATGCTGAGCAATATCCTTCAGATCGGAATCGATAAGGTGTTTTATGAAGAAATAGTTCTTCCTCGTCAGCGCGATATAGAGCTTCACCGGGTTCCCGCTGTAGGTCGACTTCCTCTCAGCCAGGAATCTGATCTTCTGCTTTATGAAATTAACATCCACTCCGGAAAGGTCATCAACGACGATGCCGATCGCGAACTCCTTCTTCTGCTTGGCAAGAATGTCTATCTGAAAATCACCGATATCGGGCGGGTCAGGAAGATATGTGCCGTATCGCCTGCCGATGGTGGAATATCCTGCAGCACGCAGTTTGAAATAAAGCTTGTCTGTAAGGTCTCTTCGGTTAAGGTTTTGCATGATCCACTCTCCTAACTGAAACGGGCTGCGTTAAGAAATCTTGGCGCGAAGTTTTCGTTGTCAAGAACTTTGATGTTGTATATCTTCTTAAACTCAAATCTTTCAACAACGTCACTGTTATTGATCTTGCCGTAAATTGTTTTTCTTCCATCCGGGTCGATCGAGATGAGGTATGGGTCGATCACCATCTGTCTGGTTGAATAGTAGAATCTGATCCTGTTTCTGTTTCTTATTGCTTTGGTTAAAATATCACTCTTCATGACCTTCTCCTTAGTTGTACCATCTTAAGACACCGACAACCTTGCCGGCAATTGAGAAATCACTTGTTGGCTTCACTTCAATGACCGGATATGCTTCATTCTCGGGCATCAAGAGGGTTTGACCGTCTTTCCTTATATATCTTTTAACTGTGGCTTCACCGTCAACCATTGCAACGATGATATCATAGTTGTGTACTGACTTCTTCGGCGAAACAACAACTATATCCCCTTCATATATCCCGGCGTTTATCATACTCTCCCCTTTTACTTTAAGGGCGTAGCAGTCATCGGTTGTTCTTACGAACATCGAATCAATTACTATGCTTCCTTCCAGATTCTCTTCAGCAAGGATCGGAAGACCGGCTGCAACACGTCCGACGACAGGAACGTTAATAACTGATTCCCTTTTGATCACTGACTCATGATCGATCTCCGCGTCACTCTTCAACGAGATCCCCCGGCTGATATTGTTGCTCGCGTTCAGATAACCCTTGCGGGCAAGGGTATCCAGGTGCTTCTTGGCAGCTGAAGGCGATCCGAAACCAAAATGATTCGCTATCTCTCTTACCGAGGGAGCATAACCATTGTTCCCGATGTATTGGGCCAGATACTCAAGTATCTCTTTTTGTCTTTCTGTAAGGTCGTTTTTCATTGTTCACCAAAAGTAATCAAATGTTCACCACAAATATAGTGTACAGATGTACACCTGTCAAGTCTTTTTTGAAAAAAATTTTAAGAAAAATGAATTACATTGCCGTTGACCCCCTCATTGGTTATATTTTTGATTGGTTTATTTAGAATTTAGGTAAGAATTGAAGATACTTGTATCAAACGACGACGGGATAGATTCCGACGGAATTATCGCGTTATCACGTGATGAAAAGACCGCTGAAGATCGTCCAGCATTACATCGATGGAAAGTTTTTTGGCTATGCCATTAACGGCACACCGGCTGATTGCGTTAAGATAGGCATCACAAAGGTACTTAATTTCGAGCCTGATATTGTGGTTTCAGGGATCAATCACGGCTCGAACACCTCGACGAACATTATCTACTCCGGCACTGTCTCCGCGGCACGGGAGGCAGCCATGATGAACATCCCCGGTATCGCCTTCTCGATAAACGGCCGCACTTCGGAGAATATCAACTGGGCAGCCGAAGCCGCCGCAAAGATCACGGTGAATACCCTCGAACACGGCTTTGAGAAAGGTAAACTCCTGAATGTTAATTTCCCTAACATCCCGTTCAGTGAGGTGAAAGGCACCCTGATCACAAAACAGGGACAGTCGAAGTTCGCCGACTCATACAACACTGTTCATGACGTGATCGGCCGCGAATACCATCAACTCATTGGGGATTTCGTTAACCTCGACGGAGATGACCCCGTGATCGACCAGAACGCGATCGACAACGGCTACATCTCCATTACTCCGATCAAACTCGACTCGACCGATCACGAGGAGTTCGAACTGATCAAAGAATGGAATTTCGATTCTGTACTGAAGAGGAGTTAAGCAGGGTTTGCCCGAGACTTTTTCGCTCCTGATATCCGGTTCATGGCTGTATTATGCGGTTTTTGCACTGCTGATACTCGTAGTGGCCGTGTTATATTACCGGATAACCATCCCCGTGGTGTCCCGCGCCAATAGGTATTTCCTCCTTACGCTGCGCCTCTCGATCCTCCTGATACTCCTGATGCTAATGTTCAGTCCCGTGCTGAATCTCGGCTTTTCATCGGTTGAGAATCCGGTAAACTACTTTTTTATCGACCGCTCTGCCTCCATTAATTTTGATGACGGAACGAAAAGATCTGAAGCACTGAAGCAGTTCATGAACGACCTTGCCACTTCTTCTGTGGGAAGTGGTGCCGTGGTACACACTTTTTCCGGTGAAGTGGATACGGCGCTGATCCGTTCATCAAATGATCTGCCCAAAACCGATGGCAACCTCACCAATCTTGAGTCGGTCTTCAAATATCTCAAATCCACTGGTTCAAAGAATTATACGGTTACCCTGATAACAGACGGTGTCATAACGGATGGTAATGATCCCATG
>RHKR01000066.1 GCA_008363265.1 Chlorobiota bacterium | reverse complement strand
GACAAATTTCCATGTCTGCTGCTTGTAAGGCGAACTTCCAAGCCAGTAACCGATCTTTAAGTCGGTGATGAAAGCGCCGGCACATGAAAGCGCAGTACACACGGCACCGCCAATAAGAAGCGCGGTCACCATTCCTTCGTCTCCCTTGATCCCGAAAGATATCAGGATTATCGAGGAGAGGATCAGCGTCATCAACGTCATACCCGATACAGGGTTCGTTCCCACGATCGCGATAGCGTTGGCGGCCACTGTTGTGAACAGAAAAGAGATGATCATTACGATCGCGAGACCAAGGAAGGCATGACCAATGTTGCCTGTAACTCCAAAGTTGAAGAAAAGGAGAAGACCAAGCCCGACGGCGAGGATACCGGTGACGATCACGAACATCGGAAGGTCACGCTCGGTACGAAGGGAACCTTTATTCGATCCAACTCCACCGCCGATCTCCTTGGCAGCCAGCTTAAATGCTCCGGCTATAATTCCTGACGATCTGACAATACCGATGATACCCGCCATGGCGATACCACCGATACCGATGTGACGGACATAATTTCTGAATATCTGCTCGGCCGTCATGTCCTTTATCAGCACGGTAACATTAGCGCCAAAAGGTTCCGCGAGTGATTGACCAATGTAAAAAACCACCGGGATCAGCAGATACCACGAAACAAACGAACCGGCAGCAATGATCGCGGCATATTTCAGTCCGACGATAAAACCGAGACCGGTTACTGCAGCGCCGATATTTATATTGAAAACGAGTTTGTATTTATCATAAAGCATATCGCCGATCGGAAGAACCCTGGTCGAAAATGTCTCACTCCACCAGCCGAATGTGGCGATGATGAAGTCGTACACACCGCCAACAAGTCCCGATGAAACGAGCACGAGAGCCTGTGAGCCCCCTTTTTCGCCGGCTACCAGCACTTCGGTGGTGGCTGTTGCTTCAGGGAACGGGAACTTGCCGTGCATGTCGGCAACGAAATATTTCCGGAACGGGATCAGGAATAGTATTCCCAGAAAACCGCCAAGAAGCGATGAAAGGAACACCTGCAGGAATGTAGCCTCGAGATCGAGGATGTAAAGCGCGGGAATGGTGAAGATCGCCCCGGCTACAACAGCACCTGATGTGGCACCAACCGACTGGATGATCACGTTCTCGCCGAGGGCGTTCTTCCTCTTGAGCAGCGTCGAAAGACCAACCGCGATGATCGCGATCGGAATCGCCGCCTCGAATACCTGACCGATCTTGAGACCCAGGTAGGCAGCTGCCGCTGAAAAGAGCACAGCCATTAAGAGACCCAAAGAGATCGTGTAGACGTTCACTTCGGGAACGATACTTAGGGGCGACATTAACGGTTCGTATTTCTCGCCCGGCTTTAATTCGGAATAAGCGTTTTTTGGAAGTCCTTTGACCTCACCTGAAGAGTGTCCGCTCATCTATGCTCCGCTATTAATGTTGATAAATGTTGATCTACAGCTAATATTAAAAAATGATCTAAATCCCTCACCACTCACTACTTACATCCCGGGCAACGGATAACACGCAACCGGGAACGAAAACCCCTCGCTACTCCCCACTCACTACTGACATCCCGGGCAACGGATAACACGCAACCGGGAACGAAAACCCCTCGCTACTCCCCACTCACTACTTACATCCCGGGCAACGGGTAACGCGCAACCGGCAACGAAAACCACTCACTACTCTTCACTCACCACTCACTACTGAAAAAACAAAAAACCGGCCGCCTCAATTTAATGAAACAGCCGGTGGTAAGAAAAGGCGTCCCGCCGGCACAATCAGCGGGACGATAGTAGCACTATAATTTTACCGAGCTGATCACTTTCATGTAATTGGCTCTCTCGTATTGGGAAGGATCGCCCACGTTCATGTAGCTCATCGATCCGCGCATATCCTCAATCGAGTTGTACTCATTTGCCTCCATCCAGAATTTCATCTTCGCGATCACATCAGAGATGTGGTTCGGACCGAATTTCAGGATGCTCGACATCATCTGGGTGATCTTGGCGCCAACCATTACCATCTTGATGACATCTTTTTCAGAGTAGATACCTGATGTGGCGGCGAGGTCGCAGTCGAGTCTGCCGTAGAGGATGCCGACCCAGCGGAGGGGCAGCCTCATTGCCATAGGAGTACTCAGGAGGACATTGGGCACCACTTCAAGGTTCTCGAGGTCGATATCGGGCTGATAGAACCTGTTGAAGAGTACGAGACCGTCAGCGCCTGCTTTGTCAAGCTGATCGGCCATCCACGCGGTCGAACTGAAATAAGGGCTCAGTTTAACAGCGAGAGGTATTTTTATGTTTCTTTTAACTTCTTTAACGATATCGATGTAGAGCTGTTCGATCTCCCTGCCGTCGGTGTTGAAGTCGGTGGCAAGTTTGTAGATATTGAGCTCGAGCGCATCGGCACCGGCTTCTTCCATATTGTGGGCATATTTAACCCAACCGCCGAGTGTTGAACCGTTAAGGCTGGCGATTACCGGGATATCAGTGGCCTCTTTGGCTTTTCTGATAAGCTCAAGGTATTCATCCGGACCGGCTTTATACTCGATATGATCGGGGAAATAGCTTGTTGCTTCCGCATAACTCTCATTGTGCGCGGTAGTATAGTGGAAGTTCATCAGCGATTCTTTTTCGATCTGTTCTTCAAAGAGAGAATAAAGAACCACGGCGGCAGCACCGGCGTCTTCAAGTGCCTTTATCGAGGATATCTCTTGCGAAATGGGGCCGGCTGAAGGAACAACCGGGTTTTTAAGTTTCATTCCAAGATATGTTGTTGTCAGATCCATTTTATTTTCCTTAAAATCTGTTTGTTGATCCTTGAACCATTAAGAATTAGAGTTAGGCGTTGTATTCGCCATGTTTTCATACAACTTCCACCTCTTGGAGACGTCGTCCTGAGCTTCTTCCATCAGTTTGGCGGCTGCCTCGGGGTGTGATTTTGTAAGCATTCTGTACCTGGTTTCAAGGTACGCGTAATCTTTGAATGGTATCTTCAGACCCTTGGAATCGAGGCTGAAAGGATTCTTTCCTTCTGCCGCGAGTTCAGGGTTGTACCTGAAGAGCTGCCAGTGACCTGAATCAACGGCTGCTTTCTGGTTCCGTGTGGCTGTGCCCATATCGATACCGTGAGCTATACAGTGACTGTATGCAATGATGAGTGATGGACCGTCATAAGCTTCCGCCTCGATGAAGGCTCTTACCGTGTGAGCATCATTCGCGCCCATGGCGACTTTGGCCACATAGACGTTTCCGTAACTCATTGCCATCATGGCGAGGTCTTTCTTGGCCGCTGGTTTACCGCCGGCCGCGAACTTCGCAACTGCTGCTCTCGGGGTTGATTTCGACATCTGACCGCCGGTGTTCGAGTAGACCTCGGTATCGAGAACAAGCACGTTAACGTTCTTGCCCGAAGCGAGTACGTGATCGAGACCGCCGAAACCGATGTCATAAGCCCAACCGTCACCGCCCATGATCCAGACCGATTTCTTAACGAGATAGTCGGCAAGCGAAGCAAGGTTCTGATAGTCGAACCTGTCATCTTCACTGGCTGAAGCTTCAAGTTCAGTGAGTCTTGCTCTAAGGGCATCAACTCTTTCCCTCTGCTCGAGGATACCGGCCTCATCTTTCTGGTCGGCGTTGATCAGATCGAAAACGAGTCTTTCACCGATCTTTTCGCCATGTTTAACGAGAAGGGTCGTTGCCTGTTCGTTGAACTGATCGATCGAAAGTTTGAAACCGAAACCGAACTCGGCGTTGTCTTCAAATAGTGAGTTCGACCATGCGGGACCGCGGCCTTCGGCGTTCTTTGTCCAAGGAGTTGTAGGCAGGTTACCGCCGTAGATCGATGAACATCCTGTAGCGTTGGCGATGATCGCCCTGTCGCCGTAAAGCTGGCTAACGAGTTTTACATAAGGAGTTTCACCGCAGCCTGAGCATGCGCCTGAGAACTCGAAGAGGGGTTCCATGAACTGGGAATCCTTAACTGAATTAACTTTAAGGTCTCTTCTGTCCCACTCAGGGATGTTAAGGAAGAAGTCCCAGTTAACTCTTTCGGTTTCGCGGAGAGGAAGCTGGGGAGCCATGTTGATGGCTTTGAATCTGACTTCCCTCTTGTTCTTGGCCGGGCAGAACTCAACGCAGAGTCCACAACCGGTACAGTCTTCAACCGCCACCTGAAGTGAATACATAAGGCCTTCTCCGTGCTCTTTTGCCTTGAACGGCATCGATTTGAAAGCCGCTGGGGCTTTGTCGAGCTCTTCAGGTTTGTAAATCTTGGCTCTGATCGAAGCGTGAGGACAGATAAGAACGCATTTGTTGCACTGGATACAAACTTCGGGGTCCCAAACCGGTACTTCAAGCGCGATATTTCGTTTTTCGTATTTGGTGGTTCCTGATGGGAATGTACCGTCGGCAGGCATCAAACTGACGGGGAGGTCGTCACCGAAGCCGGCGATGATCTTGCCTGTAACGTTCTTTACGAATTCGGGTGAATTCGCGGGAACCGCGTCACGGATGTTGAATTTCGAAGTGATCGTGTTGGGAACTTCAACCTCGAAGAGATTATCAAGTGTCTTGTCAACAGAGTCGAAGTTCATCTGAACTATCTTCTCGCCTTTTGAACCGTAGGTTTTCTGGATCGCTTTTTTGATCATTTCGATAGCCTTCTCTTTAGGAAGGATCGCTGAAATGGCGAAGAAGCATGTCTGCATGATCGAGTTGATCCTGCCGCCCATACCTGTTTCGTTCGCAACCTTGTAGGCATCGATGATGAAAAGCTTCATTTTTCTTTCGATCAGATCGCGCTGAACCTTCTCGGGAAGTGTATCCCAAACCTCTTCTTTGGAGGCGGGTGTGTTCAGAAGGAAGGCCGCACCTTCAACCGCATCGCGGAGCATGTCGGTTGTCTCGAGGAACACTGTCTGATGGCATGCAACAAAATTTGCACGATTGATAAGGTAGCTTGATTTGATCTTCTTGGGTCCGAACCTCAGGTGAGATGTTGTCATTGAACCTGATTTTTTCGAATCGTAAACGAAGTAACCCTGAGCGAAGAAATCGGTTCCTTCACCGATGATCTTTATCGAGTTTTTGTTCGCGCCAACAGTACCGTCGGCACCAAGTCCGTAGAACTTTCCTTTGAATGTATCGGGATCTTCAACCGAGAATGAAGCATCGAAATCGAGACTGGTGTTTGTAACATCCTCTTTGATACCGATGGTGAAGTGGTTCTTCGGTTTTTCTTTTCCGAGTTCATCATAAACGGCCTTAACCATCGCGGGAGTAAACTCCTTCGAAGAAAGTCCGTATCTGCCTCCGACGATCTTGGGGAACGCGAAAGGCAGGTTACCTTCGTTGAATGATTCGGCAATTGCATTTACTATATCCAGGTAGAGAGGCTCTCCCGACGCTCCCGGCTCTTTTGTCCTGTCAAGCACGCCAATAACCTTTACGGTTTTTGGAAGTGCATCAATAAAATGTTTGATCGAGAAAGGTCTGTAAAGTCTTACTTTAAGAACACCGACCTTCTCTCCTTGTCCGTTCAGATACTCAACTGTTTCTTCAACAGCTTCGGCACCGGAGCCCATGATAATTACAACTTTTTCGGCATCCGGCGCACCGAAATAGTCGAAGAGGTGATACTGTCTGCCGGTAAGGGCAGCAAATTTATCCATCTGTTTCTGTACTATTTCAGGGGCTGCGATGTAGTACGGGTTAACCGTTTCACGACCCTGGAAGTAAACGTCAGGGTTCTGAGCTGTTCCACGGATGAATGGATTATCTGGTGAAAGAGCTCTTTTTCTGTGCGCAAGTACCAATTGCTGATCGATCATCTTTTTCATGTCGGCAGCATTCAGCTGTTCAATTTTTGCAACTTCATGTGAGGTTCTGAAACCATCAAAGAAGTGAATGAAAGGCACCCTTGCCTCAAGAGTTGCGGCCTGGGCTATAAGAGCAAAGTCCATAACTTCCTGAACCGAGTTCGAGGAAAGGAGAGCCCAGCCGGTCGAGCGGGTTGCCATAACATCGCTGTGATCGCCGAAGATCGAAAGTGCCGATGCGGCGATAGAGCGGGCCGAAACATGGAAAACGGTCGAGGTCAGCTCGCCGGCTATCTTGAACATGTTCGGTATCATCAGTAACAAACCTTGTGAGGCCGTGAATGTGGTAGTGAGTGATCCTGACTGAAGCGCGCCGTGCACACTTCCTGAGGCACCGCCTTCACTTTGAAGTTCTGATACTGTGGGTGTATTGCCCCAAATATTCTTTTTCCCTTCAGCAGACCAGGCATCGCACCACTCGGCCATATTGGAAGATGGGGTGATCGGGTATATCGCTATCACTTCATTCGTGTGAAACGCAACATGTGCCGCCGCCTCATTTCCGTCAATAGTTACTTTTTTTCTGTCCATTTTCTTACCATCATATTTATTTCGTGAATAAAGATCACTGATATGATGCAAATATTGTGCCAATTTGATATAAGCCCAAAAATGCGCTTTTTTCTCAAAGATTATCATTTTTGGCAATTCTAATTATTGATATGGGGAAACTTTTTTAAATGTGAGATGTGAAATGTGAAATGTGAAGTCTTTAAATGTGAAATGTGATTCGCCGCGGCGGATCATCACTCACCACGAACAACGGGCAACGGGTAACGCGCAACGACATCTCGCTACTCTCCACTCACTACTCGCTACTGGCAACGCGCAACGAAATCTCGCTACTCGCTACTCGCCACTCACCACTCACAACTAACTACTGGGAACGCGCAACGACATCTCGCTACTCACTACTCGCATCTCACCACTGATCACTATTTTTGTAACCGTAACAAACTAATTTTAACCAATGGCTTTAATTCCGAAGAACCGACCCAGACTTAAAATTCCCATGACGCTGATGGACAAAGTGTCCGAGGCAGCGTCCGCTCTGATCGTTGGTCTCACAACAATTCTTTTTCTGTTTCGTTATCAGGCTATATCTTCTGAAGTGCCGATGCAGTATGATTTCTCCGGAAACGTTTCACGTATGGGTAACAAGAATGAGTTGCTGTTGCTTCTCGGTGTCCTCATTCTGTTGTATGCGGGACTTACAATTCTTCAGCGTTATCCCCACACTTACAATTATCTTGTTGATATCACGGAGGGGAATGCCCCGCGTCAGTATTCTCTTGCGGTCAGGATGATCCGTTGGCTGAAGTTGATGATGGTGGGGCTTTTTTCGCTTCTCCTGCTTCAGTCTGCTTTTCCGGAAGTGATCAGTGAATCGTTGATGTTCGCAGGTGTTATCCTTTTTATTATCGCAACCTTTGTTCAGATGATCGGATATTTTTACCTGCAGGGGAGGAAGTGAACAGGTTTAAAAACAAACAGCCCCTCCACATTTATGAAGGGGCTGAGGACTTGCTTGTTTATTCCGTTACTTCTGTAAAACCATCTTTTTGGTGACTAAATTGTTACCGGATGTAAGGCGGTATAGATAGATGCCGCTGGGCAGGTTGGATGCATCAAACCTGACCGTGTGTCTGCCTGCCTGCAAGTATCCGGAAACCGGTTTTGCAACAATTTCTCCCAGCATGTTATAAACCACCAGTTCAACTTCATTGGCCACACTGAGTGAAAACTCTATCACTGTGGAGGGATTGAACGGGTTAGGATAGTTGTTTGCGAGGTTAAACCTTTCGGGTATTCCGTTTGATCCTGTCTCAAATGCCGATGTCGGTGAGTCATTCCTGAGTAGACCGCCATCAGTTGTGGCCGCAAAAAGTTTCCCGGTGGCTACATTGTAGTTGATCGAAGAAACTTTCACACCCGTAAGCCCGATATTGTTCCAGGTAACGGTTGGAGCGTCTTTCGAAGTGATGCTTGCAAAATATACACCATTGTTCCAGGAACTGACAAAAACATTGTCAGTATTGTCAACGGAGATTGAGTATATATGAGTGGCGCTCAAACCGGAGGTTTGCGGCTGCCATGAATTTCCACCATCACCCGAGAGATAGAGACCGTTTCCATATGTACCGGCAACTATAACCCCATTCGATGTTTTACCAAGTGACCATACATGAGGGTAATTCATTGCAGTGGATGTCCAGTTGCTTCCTCCGTCGGTGGTTTTGTAGATTCCGCCACCGAATGTTCCGGCGTAGATGTTGCCGGAATTGTCTGACAGCAACGCCTGTACAGCCTTAATTACCATACCATTACTTGCATCGTTCCATGTGGCACCGTTATCGGAGGTTCTGTAAACACCCTGACCCCAGAGCCCGGCATATATGAAATTACCACTAACGCTGAGTGCTCTTACATCATACTGCGGAAGTGCAGTTGACGACCAGGATGCCCCATTGTTGGTGGAAATGAAAACTCCTCTTTCAGTCGCTGCAAATAAATTACCGTTAGCCGTCTGTACAAGGCTCCAAATGAAGGCTGCATTCATGCCGTCGTTTATTACAGTGAACGAGGCACCCTGGTCGGTTGATCTTAATATCTTGCCTCCCCAGGTACCTGCCAGCATCGAACCGTCCTGAGCCTGGAGGATGGTCCAGATGAAATAATCCTGGCTGACTGTACCGACAAACTGCCAGTTTCCGACATTTATTGAGCCGCCTCCTCCGGTGTGGGTTCCGCGGACATGAACGGATGCTGTAGCGAAGTCATCCTCCGATACTCCTCCTGTTCCTGGTTCGGAATCTTCATCAAGCTGATCACAGGCAATAACTTCGGCAGCATTCACCATTGTTGTGTCAAGCGGGATATTGCCGATAAAGTTGGCAAGATTGTACTGCGCTCCTCCAGAAAGGGTCTTGCAGATCATCT
>RHKR01000065.1 GCA_008363265.1 Chlorobiota bacterium | reverse complement strand
AGCTCGATATCAGGGTTCATCGGGTTCTTTATGAAAACAGGCACTTTTGTCCCTTTCAGGGCATTGGCGATCTCCTGAACGCTCATCGGATTTACCACCGAGCGGGCACCGATCCATAGGATGTCAACATCGAAGTGGAGCGCGTCTTCAACCTGTTTGGCCGTTGCCACTTCAACCGCGAGGGGGAACCCGGTGATCTTCCGTGCCTGCTGAAGCCAGGGGAGACCCTTCGTCCCCACACCTTCGAAGGTTCCTGGGCGGGTCCGCGGTTTCCATATTCCGGCCCGCATTACATCGACCACACCTGTTTCCTTCAGCTGTTCTGCTGTTTCAATAACCTGTTCTTCCGTTTCGGCGCTGCACGGTCCTGAAATAATCAGCGGCCGTTTCTGTAACAATTGTTCCATATCTCTTGTGTTGTTGTGGGTTTAAAAACAAAAAACCCGGATCGTCTGTCCGGGTGGTATTTCAATTTCGCTTTCAGTATTACACTACACGACAAAAACCACCCGGCCCGGTAAAATAAAACCAGTAAAAGTAAAAGGGGCTGAGTGTGGCTTTTTTCGTCATCATAACGTACAAATATACATTCCGGTTCTTTTTCATGCAAGGGAATTTTTTTAATAAAAGGGGAATTATTTCTTCCCAAGCACTTTTTTGATGCCGTTCGCCTTCAGCATAAGTGATCTGAGCTTTTCATAATCTTCATGCTCTATGCACTCCTTCATTACCGTAAGCTGGTCGATCTGTTCATTTAAAACATCCAAAAGGTTCTTACGGTTCTCTTTGAAAATGGGGACCCATGTCTCTGTGTTGCTTTTGGCAAGGCGTACCGTGCTCTCGAATCCCGCGCCTGCGAGCTGAAATATCGTGTCAACCTCCTTCTCCTTTTCAAGCACTGAGAGGGCAAGGGCAAAAGAGGTTACATGTGAGATGTGACTCACGTACGCGGCATGAACATCGTGACTGACCGAATCCATATATATTCTCTTCATCCCGATCGCGTCATACATCGCTTCAACAGTGGCAAGGGCATCTCCGTCGCTCTCTTCCCTGTCGCAGATCACGGTTACTTTTCCATTGAATCCTCCAGGAAGTGCCGCCGAAGGTCCGCTGTTCTCTGTACCCCAGATAGGGTGAGATGCTACAAATCTTCCCCGCGCGGGGTGGTCTTTTACAGAGATGGATATCTTTTCCTTGGTCGATCCCGCATCGGTAACAACCTGAGCCGTCACCAGATCCAGAACCCTTTTCAACACCTCTACCGTGGCATCAACGGGAACGGCTATGATCACCAGATCGGAGGCGGCAACTGCCTCTTCAAGTGGCTGCACGTCATCAACCAGACCGAGCCGGAGGGCCTCAACCTGATGCACAGGATTCAGGTCGACACCCGTTACAAATTCACAAAAACCGGTTCTCCTGATATCAAGCGCGAGCGAACCGCCGATCAGACCCAGACCAATAACAGCTCCCCTCAAACCTTCTCCTCCGCAAGTGGAAGTGTAAACGAGAATCTGCTTCCCTGGCCAAGTATGCTCTCCACTTCGATCTTTCCTGAATGTCTCTCCACAAATTCGGCGCTGAGGCTCAATCCGAGGCCCGTTCCCTTCTCATTGTTCGTGCCCCTTTCCGACCTGGTACCGGATGGACTAAAAAGGTTCTCCATCGTCTCCCTGGTCATTCCGATGCCGGTATCGGTGATCGACACCCGGAAAAGTTCATCTTCGACCTCTCCTGTGAGAATAACTTCACTTCCCGCATGCGAAAACTTGACCGCGTTCTGAATGATATTCTGCAGTATCGAGGTGATCATCATCCTGTCACCTTTGATTTTCACGCCCTTGGATATCTCGACCGCGAGTGTGATATCTTTCTCCCTCAACGCGTAACCGAGATTCTGATATACGCTGTCGATCATCGATCTGAAATCCAGTTCCTCAGGATTGAACGCAATCTTCCCCGTTTGTGCCCTCGCCCAGTCGAGCAGGTTGCCTACCAGGAAGAACGTGCTGCCGGCAACCGCATGGAGGTCCCTGGAAATAGCAGTAATTTCTTCGCGTGGAAGTTCTTCCGACTGAGTGGCCAGCACCTCGGAAAAACCGAGTATTGGCTGGAATGGCCCCCTTATATCATGTGATATAAGTGAGAAGAGTTTGTCTTTTGTCGCGTTAAGTTCCTTAAGCTCTTCCGAGTATCGCTCAATCTCCTCCGCGTGTCTTGCGGCTTTCTCCCTCTCCTCCTCCGCTTTTCGCCTCTTGTATCTGAAGAAAAAGATGAATGAAAAAGATGCTCCCGCCACAGCGATCAGACTAACAATAGCGATTATCTGGTTGGAAGTCACCTGTTCAAGCCGGGCTATCTCAGCAGCCTGTTTTTCTGTTTCAAATCTTTTCTCCAACTCGATAATTTTAGCTGCCGTCTCTCCGCCTTTTATGCTGTCGGTGTAATCGTGGAAAAGCCTGAGGCACTTATAAGCCCTTTCAAAATCGCCGACATCGGCCAGTACCCGGGCGAGTTTACCGTTCAGATCATTTATCTCAGCCTTGCTCTCCATCATCACCGCGTATTTCATGGCGCTGTCGAAGTGGGCCACCGCTTTCAGCTTCTGACCCGTCTCGGAGTAGAGTTCTCCCAGGGCTGCCATATTAACCATCAGGCCGTAAGTGATCCCTTCTTTGTAACAGACATCCAGCGATTTTTTGAAGAATTGCTCGGCTTTGACAGCATCTTTTTTCTTCCTGTAGATCGATCCCTCGTTCATGTACGCCTGAGCGAGCGTGTATGTGAATCCCCTCTCCTTGGCCAGATCTATCGATTTGTTGTTGTAATCGAGCGCGGCGTCGAGAGAATCCATCGCTTCGAGGGATGTGGAGGCGTTTGTGTAGGTAAAAGCCAGGTCGTAGTAGTTCTTCAGTCTTGTGTGGATGGCGATCGCCCTGTTGTAATACTCTACAGCGTTCCTGTATCTTCCAAGTTTTCCAAGTTCCAGGGCTATGTTGTTATACGTGATCGCGAGTGACTGCTGGTCCTTCGTCTTCTCAAATATCCGTGCGGCAGAGATGTAATCCTGAACTGCAGATTCAGTCTGATCGATATTACTTTTGCTGTTCGCCCTGTTTGTGAGGATCGAGGCATAGGTACCTTGCTCCTTGCTGGTATCAACCAACAAGACGGCTTCATTGTAAACCGCGATCGACTCCTTGTTCTGCCCCTTCATTGCCAGGTAAAGCCCCTTCGCGATCTTTGCCCGGCACTTCTGAAGCGCGATACCGGATTTTTCAGCCAGTGAGGTCAGTTCATTTATGAACCTGTCCGCCGAGTCGAGCTGCCTTGTGAGACGGTAATACTCGGATATCTGAATTGTCGCCTCGAAAATGCCACGTTCGAATTTCAGTTTTTTCGCGATATCCCTGACTGAATTAATGTAACCGATCGTGCCACGCAGATCAACGGAAAACTGCTCGCTGGTGAGCCGCACCATTTTGGTAACCCAGGCGGTATCACGATTCTTCGCGGAATATGTATCCAGCAGTTCAGTGGACAACTGAGCATGGCCGGTGAACGTTAAAATAAGGAGGAAAGTGATTAAACGCAGCGGGTGTCGCATAGCTTTCTTAAATAAAATTAAACCGTGTGCAATATCAACAATTTATCTTTTTATATCAAGGGACATTCTCCCCAAAAAGCGGGTAATCATTCTGAAATCGTATGATTTTAACAAAAATATAAAAAAGTTATTGACAGATATCCGCGGAATGCGTATATTTGAAGCTCAATTATAAATTATTCCGCGATAGCTCAATGGTGGAGCATTCGGCTGTTAACCGAAGGGTTGCAGGTTCGAGTCCTGCTCGCGGAGCAATAATACAAAAAACCCCGATTAATCGGGGTTTTTTTGTTTTAAACTTTCCCAAGGGTTGGGCTCCCGTCCTGTTGAGGAGTGCCAAAGGCACGAAGAAATCCCTGTGGGACTCGCGGGGCCTCTAACCGCAAAAAATGATCAAAAATAGCTATTTGGCATCCCAACCGGCAGACTTAATTTTATCGTAAGAAATTCGGAGAATTCTTGTCACCCTACAGCAAGCTGATCGTCTATTATTTTTCCGGTACAGGCAACTCGAAGAATGTCGCCCAATGGCTCTGCCGGAAAGCGAAAGAAACGGGCCTTCACACTGAAGTACTCAATATCGCGGATGTCGATTGTACCGGCATCACACCGCCCGACCCCCAAGCTCTTGTGGCCTTCACCTCACCCGTTCATGGATTCAACTATCCCCCCATAATGTTGCACTTCCTGAGGAAATTCCCCGGAGGGCACAATAATGTTCTTCTGATGAACACCCGGGCAGGCATGCTCATCGGGAAGTGGGTCACACCCGGGCTCTCGGGTATCACCTTCTATCTGGCGGCACTTCTGTTGTGGTCGAAAGGATACTCCATCAGGTCGATGTTCCCGGTCGACATGCCCTCCAACTGGATATCGATCCATCCGGGACTGAACGCACGGACAGTCAGATTTCTTCATGCGAAGAACGAGGAAAGGGTAAGTAAATTCGCCGGAAAAGTGGTTTCAGGCGGGAGTGATTTTAAAGGGTTACGCGACATTATTCAGAATGTCCTGATCTCCCCTATATCCGTCGGCTATTATTTGGCCGGGAGATTCTTCCTCGCAAAAACATTTTATGCATCGAAAAACTGTGATGACTGCGGGGCCTGCATCAGGGGCTGCCCCGTTCAGGCGATCAAAAAAGTGGATGGACGACCATTCTGGACCTTCAACTGTGAGAGCTGTATGAAGTGTATGAGCAATTGCCCGAAGAAAGCAATTGAAACGGGGCACGGTTATACTGCGGCGGTTTGTTTTGCTTTCTCATACCTGCTTCAAAACGTCATCCACGCGAATCTCGAAACCATGCCTCCCGTCCTGCAGAACGGGTTCATCAGCTTCATTGTAGAAAGCCTGCTGATGATCGGCTTCTTCGCCATCAGCTACAGGGCGATCCACTACCTCCTCAGGATAAAGCCGATAGAGAGGCTGATCGTTTACACCTCACTGACCAAATTCAAATTCTGGGGAAGGCGCTATAAAGCGCTGAAAAACTTCCATTCCTGAAAGATTTTTGCACAGGTTAGTATCGCATTACTAAAATTTGGCCTGAAATTAGGAATGCATTACTAAAATTTATTAGCGATTGACTCACTCCTCATAATAATCAATATCCAATTTCTTGACAGCGAAAGTCTTCTTGACAGAAACACCCAGGTCGTGTTCTATCATTAGTTCAGCGAGCTGTGGACCATCGATCAGAACGATCCTTGGTTCAATTGAGGCCACAAATTCTTTTGCTGAGTTAGGGAATGAAGAGGTGGTTATGAAAATTCCTTTTTTCGCCTTCTTTGAAAGAAGAGCCCCGGCAAAGTCACGGACCTGAGAAACAGGTACATAGTTCTCCCACTTCTTGGCCTGAACATAGATAGTATCCAATCCGAGTCGGTCCTCCTTGATCAGCCCGTCAATCCCACCGTCATTGGTTCGTCCTAATACCTCGCCTGCTTCCATTTTTGAGCCTCCATAGCCCATCTTAAGCAGAAGATCGATAACCAATTGCTCAAAGAATTTCGGTGAGCAGCTTTTAATTTTTTTAAGGATGTCACTTCGAAGCACTCTAGTTAGTTCGGCATAGGAGGCTTCCATCATTTCGTCTGGTGTGGCAGCAGCTGTCCCTTCTGATCCGTTAAGTGGTTCGACATTACTTCCTTTATTGGATTTTGATGCATCCTGCCACTCCTTGAACATTTGAAAAGTGCGCAGATATTTCAAGTTTACCATTTCCGGAGGATTTGCGACAACTTGTAATCCAACCTCAGTAATCATGCACCTACCTCTTGAAGTATACTCCAGCAATCCGGCATGTTTCATGTGCGAGATTGCCCAGTGCACGCGGTTGGTAAGTTTTAACTGTGTGCCGCTGGGCAGCATTTCATTTCGATCCTCGTCGGAAAGTTTGAAATGATCGGCTATTTGTGTCACGAGATCAGAACTTTTGTGGATCTGCTTATCCCCCAGTAATCGTAACAATGGAAGCATTAAACTTTGAAAATCGGGTACCATTTATATTTCTTATCTGAATTAATTAAATTTTATTTATGCTAAATGATTGTACAAAAACTACAATTAAAGTATTTCTTTCTTGCATAGGATCACATTTCACAATTCTCCCCGCCCCATAACATTTAACACTCACCTAACCACCACCATCTTCTTACTGACAACCACCCCGCCGGCAACCATCCGGCAGATGTAAACTCCTGAAGGAAGCCCCGAGGCATTCCATCGGATGTCGTAGGTGCCGTAAGCTTTTTCTTCGTCAACGAGTTGCGCGACCCGGGTGCCGGTGAGGTCAAATATCGCGAGCTGCACGCGAACCCGCTGATCCCTCAATTCCGGCGGGAGGGCGTATTTTATGAGAGTTGTGGTGCTGAATGGATTGGGTGTGTTCTGCAGCAGGATATACCCCCGCTCGGATGATTGTGCCTGATATACATCACCACCGTTGGAAGTAAAGAATAGTCCGCCGTTATCGCCCGATGCCCAGAGATGCTGACCGTCGAGCGCGAAGAGTTCATAAAATGTGTTCACCCGGTTATCGCTTAAGGTTTGCTGATACCACGATCCCCCGCCATCCGTTGTTTTTGAGATGAAGCCGTAATGAGCGAGAGTATCAACGCCGGCGATCCAGCCCATGTTACGGTCGGTGAAGACGATCGATTCTATCCAGAAATTATCACCTATCGAAATTGTGGTCCAGTTATCACCACCGTCAACAGTTGTAAATATCCTTCCGTTCGAGCCTGCCACCCAGCCGCGCAGACTGTCGATGAAATCAACACTCGTGAGGGAGCATTCGCTTATTGTTTTAACATGTTTCCAGATTCCTCCTCCATTGGTGGTCTTGTGGATGGTGCCATAGCGGCCGGTCATCCAACCGTGCCGGTCGTTGACCATGTCAATATCGGAGTAGAGAGCATCGTGGTCGGTCGGATTTTCCTGCCAGGTCACGCCGCCGTCGGTGGTTTTGTTGATGGCCCCCATTGTCATCCGGCTTACCGGGCCGCCGGTCACCCAGCCGGTGTTGCGGTCAGTGAATTTCAACTTCTTAAAAGGAAACATGGTAGTGAGTGATGAAGTCCAGGTGAGGCCACCGTCTGATGTGCGGTTTATGAACCCGTACCCGTACCTGTTGGAGCCGGAGACCCAGCCATAATTCTGATCGACAAAGAAGATACTGTTGAAAGAGATGTTTGATGTGTCGCGGAGTTTGGCCCAGTTTCTGCCACCATTGGTGGTTTTAAGGATAGCCCCTTGAAAAGTCGTGGCCCACCCCGTTCGACCGTCAATGAAGTACACCGATGAGATGTTATTAACCCCCGGTGGAACTTCCTGCCTGTACCATTGGGCGTTAAGTAGAGTTGAAATTACGATTACAAACGAAAAAAAGAATTTCCCGAACATATTATCCTCCTGAATTACAGGTCCCTTTAATTACGACAGCTTTTTCCCAAACCACTTGTTAAAGAAAAAGAGATAAGTGAGTAAACTCAGATCAAGTCCCAGCCAGAAGATCGTGTGGCCATGTATTTCCTCAGCGGTCGTACATACAACAGCAAAGAAAATAACCAGCGCCCAATAGATCGAAGTGGCGGCCGGATTGACTGCAGTGGCCCCTCGCGATAGTTTTTCCGCGTTGCTACCGCGTTTTGACCGTCCAAGGAATTCATTGAAGAGTGAGAGAATTGTTACGAGAAAGAGGAAAGCCTGGAGAAAGCCGAATACGATACTGTCGCCCGTTATAAAATTTACCAGATTTTCAAGAGGGTCCAATTCCGCTCTCCACTTATTGAATTCGTGTTTCTCAAAATTAGCAATTATAATAAGAAAAACCTACACATTGTGAGCAAAATAACAACGATTCCGAAAATGGAACAACCGGGCAACAGCACGAATCGGGGATTTCAGATCGATTCAAGTCTTTTTATTCATGAGAAAATTAGTTAGTTTTACGTTTCATTTGAGAAAATATTGAACAATTCAACAATTTATTGGATATGGTAGATGAGTTCAGAATCAATCGACACTCTCGGAACAGGCAATTGTAATGGCCAAAATTGAAGGTTTCCGCATCCGGAATTTCCGGGCACTAAAAGATGTCTACCTGGGACGGTTGTGGAACCAACAAGACAGTTCCCCACTGGAACCGCTAACTGCAGTGATCGGCAAAAATGGAACCGGCAAAAGTTCCTTGTTCGATGCTTTCGGTTTTCTCGCCGATTGTCTTCGAGCTGGAGTGGAGGAGGCGTGCGATATGCGAGGTCGTGGCGGATTCAAAAGAATTTGCACTCAAAATCAGACCGGTCCGATAGAGTTTGAAATTTACTACAAAGAGGATGGTAGTGCCCGTCCCATCACCTATGAGCTTTCCATCGATATTGATCAAAATGATCGTCCATATGTTTCTATGGAGCGTCTCAGGCAGCGGCGAAAGGGACAAAAACGGGGTAGACCATTTTCCTTTCTATACCTTAAAGATGGTACAGGTGTTGTATGGAGAGGAGCTGAAGCAGGTTACCTGTTCAGCGATATTGATGAAGTTGCTGACCTCAAGCATCTGATTGAATCTCTCCGGCCAAATACCACCGGTATGGAATCCGGCGATATGGAGCGTATAGAACTCGATGATAAGCAAAAACTCGGGTTAGCTACTCTGGGTGCATTAAAACAGCACCCAAGAATTTCTTCATTCAGGAAGTTTATTGAGGGGTGGTACCTCAGTTATTTCACACCTGATGCCGCAAGAAGTTTACCGCTGGCCGGCCCTCAAAAACACCTTAACATTCATGGTGATAACTTGGGCAATGTC
>RHKR01000599.1 GCA_008363265.1 Chlorobiota bacterium | reverse complement strand
CTTCGTACTTGGGTTGAAGGGGTTCGGGTAGTTCTGGTTGATCGAGTAGTTCTCAGGCACCTCGCCGAGGATAACTTCGACTTCATTGGAGTAAGAGAACCTGCCGTCATAATCTATCTGTTTCAGGCGGTAGTAGAGTATCGCCGGGGCTTTCGGTTCGTGATCGTCGTAACCGTAGTATATCCTCTTGGTTGATGTCCCGGAGCCTTTTGAGAAGGCGATGGTTTTCCAGTCGCCGTGTCTGTAGCGCCGCTCAATCTCAAAGCCCATGTTGTTCGTTTCCGTTTCGGTGGTCCACTGGAGCGCGACCTTGTTTCCAAGCGAAACTGCTGAAAATCCCGACAATTCAACAGGCGTGTTGCCGCGGTTGGAGGTTCGCCAGATTCCTTGATAACGGGATATCCCAACACCCTCAAAATGGTTGTACATATTCATCCAGGCGAATTTGATTGCGAAGTTAGAGAGTTCAAACTCGTTGACCTTCCATGTTAATCCACCATCGTATGTTGAATGTAATTTTTCTCCCGGTACAAAAAAATTAAGGGAATCCCTGCAGTAGATCGTCAAGGGATTTTGCAATTGATCGATGTTCAGTCGCTGAAAACTTATTCCTCCGTCACGTGTTCGATAGATTGAACCGGCCGCCTGGCAAACAAAACCATTTCGGCTGTCGTAAAACGCCAACTCATGCACCTGGATTTGGGCAAATCCCAGTTGGTTCCAGGTATTTCCATGATCTGTTGTCCTGTACAGTTTTCCATTCGTTGCGTATCCGATACCGTCATCGAAGAGCTGAAAATCCCAGAAAGGACCTGCATCTGGGGTGTAAAGCATGTTTGCCCAGGTTATACCGTGGTCGGTCGAGCGGTGTAACGTCTTCCAGCCGCAAACCCAAATATCACCATTTCCGGTTACTTTTATATCATATGGGGATAATATTTCTGAAAGCGTTTCAAATGTTTCGCCAAAATCAGTTGAGCGCCAGAACTTGTTTGACAATCCATAATATATGAGTGCATCATTAACAAGGCACACCGCTGTTGCAACACCTTCAGGCAACCACTTGGTGATCCATGTTTCACCCCGGTCTTTTGATAAATATAATTTACCACCTTCAGCCCCGACCACAATTCTATCACCATAAAACGATGCACACACCGGGGTTTTGTAGTTGAAATCAGCACGCAAATCCCACTGCCCGGAGAGAGTAACTCCGGAAGCAAGGAATGACATACCTTTTCCTCCAACGTACACGGTGCTTCCAATTTTCTTCAGGTCGAGTAAAACCTGGTTCTTTACAGAAATATCCCCCGGTAGCCACGATATCCCCCCATCAGTGGTGTAAAGTATTCCGGTTTTGTCAGCCAGAAAGCAGACAGCCTCATTCTCATTTAATATTTTGAGCCCTGCGGGTCTCCCGTTGGCATAGAAATCTGGAGGATTGAAAAAGTGCCAGTTCTGACCACCATCAGTGGAAGTAATCATTTGCGGGAAATGGTAGATTTCATAAGGTGATCGAACAACTCTCCTGTAACCGCCGATCATAATTTTGTTGTTATAAACTGCAGCTGTGGTCGGTATGGAAAATCCGTTCGGAGTTTGGACCACTGAACTGGTAGCGCCCCCATCAGTTGTCATCATTAAAACATCACCAAACCAAAAACCATGATCCGGTGTTACGAAATCAAATGAATAAA
>RHKR01000064.1 GCA_008363265.1 Chlorobiota bacterium | reverse complement strand
TTTTTTGAGCAGGCCGTAACCACGATTGAAGCAAAGAAGTGGTGGTCGGTGTTCACTTACACCTCGATACCCCTGATCCCGTTCGTCTTCCTTGCCTTTGTTGTAAGGCTGACACAGGTGAGTGAGAAGGCCAGGGAACTCTCACGGCAGGCTGCATTCGTCCTGCCATTGCTTATATTTCTTACCGCCCTCACAAATGACCTGCACAAGACGCTCTGGCCCGGGATCACATTAACTTACAGCACCGGCGGTGTTACAGCCGACTACGGGCACGGTCCGGCCTTTTATGCCGTTGTCGTGATAACATATGGTGCCGTGGCACTTACCGTTATCAATCTTGTCAGAGGAATAAATATTTTCAGGGGGATCTTCCGCAAACAGCTTTTAATTTTACTCGTTTCGCAGATCATCCCCATCGCGGTTAATTCCGTTTATGTTTTCCGTGGTGATCTTATAGGATATGTCGACCCGACCCCGATCGCATTCACATTCACAGGACTGTTGATATCTTACGGAATGTTCCGCTACTCACTGCTTGAATTGATCCCGGCTGCGCGGAACATCCTCTTCGACAACCTGAATGAAGGGGTGGTTGTGGTTAACCGTGATTTCAGGATGATCGACTACAACAGGACCATAGTAAAATTTCTCGGGAAGGATGATCTGGAAGGGAAGGATGTAAGGGTTGAGTTTGCGGATATCCCTGAACTGGTGGCGATATGCACAGATGAAAGCTCGATGTCAGGTGAATTCAGGGTGAACAACAGGGTTTTCAGGGTTACAACCATCAATATCAACGAAGAAAGCCTTGCCTCAGAGGGACGGCTGATAAGTATCTCCGACGTAA
This sequence comes from Chlorobiota bacterium, assembly GCA_008363265.1. Lineage (GTDB taxonomy): Bacteria > Bacteroidota > Ignavibacteria > Ignavibacteriales > Ignavibacteriaceae > UTCHB3. The sequence goes on along the minus strand of RHKR01000064.1, from coordinate 11,385 downwards.
CCGCCCTAAAAAAGAATGAAGAGATACTCGTTAATAACAGGAACGAACTGAGTGAACTCAACAGCTCCAAGGACAAGCTCTTTTCGATCATCGCGCATGACCTCAAGAACCCCTTCTTCGGAATAATCGGCCTCTCTGATATGGTGATCGAGGATTTTGATGAGATGGAAGATGCCGAGAAAAAGGACCTGGTCAAGGAGATCAACCAGTCGGCAAAAGAGACATACAGAATGCTTGAGAACCTTCTTGACTGGGCACGTCAGCAGACGGGTTCTGTAGTCTTCGATCCCGTTGATCTGAATATAAATGAGTTGATAAGTGTGACGGTTGAAAGTCTGAGAGGTCAGGCCGCGGTGAAGCGGCTCACTCTTGAAACCGATCTTGCCCCCGTCCTGATGGTACACGCCGATGAGAACATGATAAGAACCGTGCTTCGTAACCTGATAACCAACGCGATCAAATTCAGTAACCCCGGGGGTGTGATCTCGATCGGGTCTGAACTTTCGCAGGATCAGGCCATGGTTGCAATTTCTGATGAGGGAGTGGGTATCTCCGAAACAGATGCTTCAAGGCTGTTCAGGATCGATACCACCGTGAAAAGCCTCGGCACCATGGGTGAAAAGGGTACAGGACTTGGCCTGGTTCTCTGTCACGAGTTCATCCAGAAGAATGGCGGAACAATCAATGTCAGAAGAAACTCCGGGGCAGGTACAACATTCTGGTTCACCATTCCGGCCATTCAACAGGATTGATCCGCCGCTCTTCACCGATCATTTCCGCTTTTTTAGTTTGCGCCCTCACCTCATGCCTTATGATGTAAGTTGCTTCATCAAATCCAGGAAATTATGATAAAATCAACTTGGCTTCTCGCTTTTCTAATTTTTAATATATTTATTACCCATGCTCAGCAATGGCTAAAGGTTGAACTTGATGCCCCGGGAGGAGTCTATGCCCTCTGGAACTCGGGTGATACCCTCTACGCGGGTCATGACAGTATTTTCTATTACTCGTTCGATGCGGGGAATACTTGGAACCGGTCAGCCAGATTTCCTGATGTTGAGTACGGCATTACAGCTATCCAACCCCATAACGGAGTCATTTATGCAGGTACCTCAGGCTGGGGTGTTTTCCGGTCGCTGAACAATGGTGACACCTGGGAGCAGTTCTCGCAGGGGCTTACCACTTTGGGCGCAAAAGAGGTTTCCGCCCTCGCGCTTCGGGATGATACCCTCTATGCCACAACAATCGGGGCCGGTGTTTACAGACGACCTTTATCAGGCAACGGGGTTTGGACAGCATTCAATGAGGGGCTCCCATTTTCAACTTCATGGAACGTGAACACGATCTCGAATCTGGACGGTGATCTCTATGCCGGGGCGGGCGCGAACGGCTACTTCTACGTTAACCGGAAGAATACCGGCCATTGGCAGGAGATACAGTTCGATCAGTTCAACGGTGAAATAAACGGGGTTCAGTCATTCGGTAAATCGAACGGAAAAATTGTTTTATCATCTCATGAAGCGGTCTATACCTCTGATGACAACGGGCTTACCTGGACGAAGCACTCATTCGGCATCGGCCTTGCAAGCACAAGCAGCATCGTCACGCGGGGTGAAAAGATCGTGGTTTCCATCTCAAAAGCCGCGCGCTTCTACATTTACTACTCGATAGATAATGGCGTAACGTGGTGGCGTGACGACATGCAGTCGGGCGTGGTTGCTAATTCAATTGTGATAGCGGGGGGAAATATCTGGTGCGGCAGGATGGACGGCCTCTTCTACAAACCTGACACTATAACCGGGGTGGAGGAGGATGAAACACCTCAAAAAACAACCGGGACCGGTCTATCTGTCTATCCTAACCCGGCTCCTGTTGATGGTACTGTCACAATATCAGTAACAGGTACCGGCCAACACGGAAGCGGTGTGCTTCAGATCTACAACATAGCGGGAGAGAAAGTATATTCTGCTGTGATCGAAAATACCTTAACCACGAAACTTTCCGGTTTCGCCTCAGGTCTTTATATTGTCCATTACACTTCAGAACATGGTTCCGCGACGCAAAAACTGGTTATCGTCAGATAGCAGGCTTTTTCTTAGAACGCCCTCAGGTTGTAGGTAAATGTAAGCATAAAATACTGTCTGAGCACCTGGGTTGTCTTGTTCTCGATATAGATATCGGTCGCGGTTCTGATGAAACTTTTGTTCTCGTCAAGAAGATCGAACACATCCAGCCTTAATTCAGCACGGTCACCCTCGAGGAACTTGACACCGATTCCCGCATTCCAGAGTGAATAAGTGATATCGCTGCCGTCCTTAATGCCTGATGTTTTATAAACCGCGTAATCAGACCTGAGAAAGAAAAGATCGAACACATTCAGGAAAAGATTTGCGGAGCCTGAATGAACCCAGTATTCATCATCCGACTCGGGCAGTACATCATTTTTAGAATTGCTCGCCACTGTTATTCCCTGACTAAAAGAGAGTATCTTCGACTCCGAGGTGATCGATTGAAACTCTGATGGTATTATCTGATATCCAAGCCCCAGATTCAGCGAGATGTTGCTCATCAGGAAACTTACAGGAAGCCCACCGCTCATCATGGCTCTTAGATTCTGACTCTTGTCGAAGTTCTTTGAGAGTGAGAATTGCGATCCTCTCCTGAGTGTAACACCATTGGCGATCACGGTGTCACGCTGCGCGGTGAAAGATGAGTTTCCGATGTAATCATTCGTTATCATGTAGAAGCCCATTATGAAAAAGTTCGCGCCGGATGCTTTGTCGGTAGTTAGATACTGCATCGACATTCTGTTCGAATACTCAGCCTTTAGATCTGGATTCCCCGCCCTGATGAAGAGAGGATTGGTTACATCGAAGTAGCTCTGAAGCTGCGAAACCGATGGGGCGTTAACATTTGTGTTATAAAATATCCTGAAGTTCTGCGCATCCGAAATTTTATAGTTAAACCTGAGTGAGGGAAGAAAATTGTAAAAATTCTTCTCTGTTCTCAGGTTTACCGGAAATGTCTGATCACCCGTCAGTTGAGCTATCTGGTAGTTCACCGCAATGTTAAGGGATATTTCTTCACTTCTGAGTCTGTAGGCGAGACCCCCGCGGTAGGTGTAGTAATCGTTATCGTATTTATTCGTCGAGACCGAGTCGATCAGGTCATACCTCGTGGTAAAGAGGTTGTAGTCGACTGTCTGCTTGTCGCTGAAGTTGTTATTCACCCCCGCGCTCAAAGTGGCCTGAAGCTGACCGTCACTTCCTGCCGGTTCGGTATATACAATATTTCCGGAGTAGCTGTAACCCTTGATCAGATCGTTCCCTTTTTGGTTGATCGTGTCGATCGTGAGAGATGAATTTCGGGGATCGCTGAAGTTATTTATGGAGAACTGATCTCTGTCTATGGTGCGGTTGCTCAAACCGTTGTTGAATGTGAATGAGAGACTTCTGCCGGGTGTGGCGAAGCGCATTCTGTAAATTACCTCGTTATTGAAAGTGAAACCGCTTCCTTCATTTCCGGTTCTGCTGTCGGTCGAGTTTTGTCTTCCCATCAGGCCGAAAGTGCTGATACCGTTGTACAGACTGCCTGTGGTGTTCTTCTGAGCGCTGAAACGGGGAGTTACGATAAGGGTGTTCATAGTATCGATGTTCCACTCGAACCTGAAGTTCATCCTGTGATTGTAATTGTCTGAATTGGAGGATGAAGTTTCATCGTAGATCTGCCTGCCCGCCACCGTTGGGTAATACTCACGGTTAATGATCTGATCGTTGAAATTGTTCGAATAGTTGAAGAAGTAGCTTCCTGTGAGAACAGCGGTTTTGTCCCAGTTCTCCTGATAGTTCATACCGATCGAGTATGTCTTGGTTCTCCCTTCGAGGGCACCGATCAGGAAGTTGTTTGCCGCGCCGCCGGGCCCGCGCCATCCGCCATGACCCCCGCCACGTCCCTGGAAACCATCCCTGCTGCCGCCTCTTCCACCGCCACCCTGTGAGATTCCGAGGAGGTCCTGCTGTGAAAAATTCTGCTGGTTGATATTGTTCCCGAGTCCGAGGATGCTGAAGCGTCTTCCTTCACCGAAGAAGTTGACGACACCGCCGCTTTGGAATTTTTCAGTTGTGCCAATACCACCGTAGAGTTTGCCGAACTGCCCCTGTCTTCTGTCGCGCCGGGTTACGATGTTGATCGTCTTCTCGGTCTGTCCGTCATCGAATCCGGTAAAGCGGGCCTGATCGCTCATCTTGTCAAATATTTCTATTTTTTCTATGAGATCGGCAGGGAGGTTCTTAAGTGTGACATTCGGATCGTCACCGAAGAACGGTTGCCCGTCAACGAGGACTTTCTTCACTTCCTCACCCTGGGCTTTCAGGGTACCCTGCTCGTTCTGAACGCCGGGCAATTTCGTAACCAGGTCTTCAGCTGTTGCATCGGGGTTCGTCTTGTACCCTTTTGCCGCGAAACTGAGTGTATCCTCGCTTTGAGAAGAAGGGATCGCCACGCCGGTAATATCCACTTCTTTCATCTCGACAGAGGTGCGTTTTAATTTGATCTTTCCGAGGTCGACCGCCTGCTCATTCCGTCTAACCCTTACACTGTCGCCCCAGTCCTGATAACCCATGAATGAAATCTTAAGGTAGAACCTGCCGGGGTTCGAAAGCTTGAATTCAAAGCTTCCATCAGCATTCGAGATCACATTGAGGGCCTTTTCGCCTGGTCGCGCGGGGATCAGGGAAAGGCTGGAGCCGGGGAGCGGTGTACCGTCGATCGAATCGACCACCACGCCTTTTAATGAGAAATTTTGTGAGTACGCAAAAAGCGAAAATACCGTAAGGAAAAGAAAGGTGAGGCTTATATTTTTCATGATTTTTTTTTATTGTCTCTTATGAAAGGTCTATTTTTATGTAGACAAATATAAGCCCCAAAAAGTTTAATTATGAGAACTCAAGAACTCAAGAACTTAAGAACTCAAGAACTTAAGAACTTAAGAACTCAAGAACTCAAGAACCTGAGAACCAGAGTGCGCCGCGGCGCACTACTTAAGTTTGAACATTACAGGGAGGGCGATCTTTACTTTAACTTTTTTCCCTTTTACTTCGCCGGGAATCCATTTGGTGGAAGTGAGGGCTTTAAGCGCTGCTTCATCGCAACCGGAGCCGATACTTTTTTCAACTTTCGTCTTGATAACATTCCCTTTTTCATCGATGACACCGGAAACAACCACCATTCCTTCGAGTCCTTTTTTCATCGCCTCTTCGGGGTAAACCACGAGTTTCATTATCGCTTCCATGCCGCCGACAGGTTCGGGCATCTTGTCCGCCTCAACATAGATCGAGTCTGCAAGTGATTCAGTGTCGAGTTTAACCGGTGCTTTCTTGTCAGGGGTGAGCTTGGTTTTCACCGCCATTTCATTCTGAGCGAACATCGCTCCTGTGAGAAGGATCATTATGATCAACATCTTTTTCATTGTATTTCTCCGTTTATTTATTGGTTCAAAAATCTATTGAATGATCTCATTCTGAGTCGGTTTCACCACAATTGTAGGGTAAGCGTTGAACATCATCCTGATGGTCTGATCCTGCTCCTTCACTTTGGTGTTAAGGTCTTCAAGTCCGTTGCGGTACGATCTGATCTCCAGCATCATGAGGAGTGTGATTACGACAAGAATGACCGAAAAAGCATAGCCCAGAACCGGGAAGAGTTGCCACTTCCTCGCGGGTGCGCTCGATTGCTGTTTTGGTGCTATCGATCTGAATATCCTCTCGTCAAGTTCATCGGGGACATCCTCTTCGATCGTGGCGAGGGCATTCCTCAGATTGCTCATTGCCCTGAAGGCGGTTCTCGCTTCATCATCAGTAGCCAGCAGGTTGAAGAGTTCTGTTTCACGTTTCTTGTCGAGTTCACCGTCAAACCAGGCGTTTATCATTTCATTTATTTCATTGTTCATTTTGTCATCTCACTCATTGATCTTTTTCGAAAGTATCTTTATCAGTTTTTGCCGTGCCGAATAAAGCCGGCTTTTCACCAGCGCTGTTTCAATGCCGCAGATAGATGCGATCTCGTCATACGAAAGGCCGCTGTATTCCTTCAGGAGCACCACTTCCTTCTGCTCATCAGGAAGTGTCGCGATTGCATCGAGTACCATCTCCCTGGTTTCGTTCAGTATGAATCCCGTCTCACCGTCAGTTCCCCCCGGGATCTGGAGTTCGCCGATGTCGGTGGCTTCGGTCCGTTCGTTGTACCTTTTCCGGTTCCTGAACTGGGAGTAGATCTCGTTCCGGGCGGCTTTGTAGAGCCAAAATATCACCGCGGATGAGTTACGGATCTCGTGCATGTGTTTCCAGAACCGGAGGAAAACGGTCTGAACTATGTCCTCGGCCATCATCCGGTCACCCGTCATCCTGAGGGTGAAGTTGTACAGTTTTTTCTTGTACCGGTTATAGCTGAGGGTAAAGTCGATTATTTCGTCCATAAATCTTTATTTCTTTCAAATATAGATGTCCGTATCAACAAAAAGTTGGCGCAAGAGGGGGATGTTGTTAAAAATTTTTTTACTCCGGGGAAGAAAATTTGAATTAATTGCAAAATTGAGTAATATAAGGGAAGCAATTAAGCATTTTATCCGGAGTTTTAATATGAGATCAAGAAACTTCTTGTTCTTTTTGGCAGTGATGATCCTGGCATTCAGAAGTTCTGATGCCCAGAAGAGCAGCTATTTTTACGCGGGTACGGGCGTTATGAGCCTTCCACAGGTTGGTTCAATACTTGAAGAAGTGTCAACCATTGCCCTTACCGGCGGTTATGTTACCTCCAACGCGAAGGGGACAATGCCGCCTCTATATCTCGGTTATCAGTACCGGGTGACCGACAGGTTCGGGGTGGGCGCGTCATACACATATCAGCAGCTGGGGAAGGAACTGACGTTGAACGAAGTACCGGGTGGCGACTTCTACCGCTACTTCAACATCTTCATGGCCGAAGTTGATTACGAATGGGTCAAGACCGAGTGGTTCGCAGTTTACCTCGAGGCCGCCGCGGGTCTCTGCTACTACTCCGAAGAGGCCAAATATGCCGGTCGCCTCCAAAAGGGTGACAAGATAACCCCGGCATTTCAGGTTACCCCGATCGGTTTCAGAACCGGCAAGGATTTTAAACTGAATATAGGTATCGGTTTCGGATATAAAGGCTCCATTACCGCCGGGTTGGGGATGAGGTTGTAGGAACTTAGGAACTTAAGTGCGCCGCGGCGCATCAAGAACTTAGGAACTTAAGTGCTTCGACCAACGGGTAATGGCACAGCCACAAGCGGGCAGCAACATAACGGAGAATTAAAATGAAGCGTTTAATTTTAACCGCGATGATCATCCTGGTTTTCACATCCTTCTCATTCTCACAAGAGGTTGTCGCAAAGAAGAATTTTGTTTACGGAGGTATCGGGACCCTCAGTGCCCCGGAGATAGTGCACAAATTCGTGGATATCTGGATCACCGCCCTTTCGGCTGGTTATGCAAATTCAGATACACGCACTGGTACACCCCCTTTAACTCTTGGATACCAGTTCTATTCGAGTGACAACTTTTCAGCCGGGCTGTCAGTAACGTATGAAGTACTGAAAAAGGATATCCTCTCAGGATCACGGAACGCCGGCACGAATGATGCCTCTTTCTTATCCGCCATGGGTGAACTTCGACTTGAATATGTAAGCAAGGAATCGTTTGGGATGTATCTCGAACTAGGAGTGGGTGCTTGCTTCGTAAACAACACCGCAAAGTATGATGGAAAAGAGGATTCGGCTGATCGAACAATCCTTGCGGCCCAATTCTCTCCCGTGGGTCTCAGATTTGGCAACAAATTCAGGGTACACCTTGGATTGGGGTTGGGTATGAAGGGACTCTTTACCGGGACGGTTGGGATGAGGTTTTAAAGCCACAGATTCACTGAGTCACAGGGTTACGGGTAGACAAATAAATTCTTAATGTTGGAGTATGCAGGATGAAAAAAGTAATACTGTTTATTGTTTTTGGTGTCATTTGTTTGAATGCTCAATGGATGCCGTTGAATCCCTCGTTCTTTCCCGGGATCGTCATCGATAGAGAGACCGTTTACGCTGATTCCACGGTGATAATGGTACCCACGGGACGGGATTTTGTATTCAAATCATTTGATAAGGGGAAAACCTGGATCATCGATTTTTTCAGGGACAGGTATTCTTCCGGGAAGATCGCGGGCACCACCGGTTCGATGAAAATGGTGTTCAGCAAAATTCTGTATAAAGGGAAGTTCACCACCGATGACGGCGGGAGCTGGGATAACACCTTCTTTCCGATTTTCCTTTCTTCACCCATAGTAGATGTCGAATCGGCACGAAGTGAAGAGTTTCTTGTTGCCGGAAAAACGAACCTAAAGAGGAAGTCAGCTGGTTCGATCACTTGGTTGAACATGATCATTTCATTCCCTCCCGGGGAGGAGATAACAGGTCTCGCGTGCTTCAAGGGCACGGATGATTATTTCCTTGTAACCAATGCGAACAATTTCCTTCACTCCTACAAAAGAGGGATAGATTTTGCGGTTAAGAAAACTTTCAGTGGAAGTGTAAAGCTGGTCACAACTGTTGAAAGCCGTTATGTGATCACATTCGTGAATGATCCAACACAACTGCTCCTGTATCGCTCGGGTGACAAAGGTGTGACCTGGGATTCGATCCCCGTGCCGTACAGGTTCAGGGATATCAGAATGTTCACGGTAAAGGACGGGATTGGGACATCTGAAGACCTGAAGGTTTACCACACTTCAGACAGTATGAAAACCTGGCATCAGGTCCCGGGGCTTAGGTTCAAGGAAATGGCGCTCATAAATGGCACGGAAGCCATTGGATTCGATGAAAACCACCGCGCGTGGCTCACCTCTGACAGGGGGCAAACATGGGAAATTTCGTCGGAGCTTGGGATCGCGGAGATCAGGGGGATGGCTGTTATGGATCAGAATGAAATGTTCGTCGTTACCGCCCCGGGCAATATCCTCCGTTCCAGTGACTATGGTTATTACTGGCAGAAAACGGCAGACACAATTCCGGGGACCGTGGTTTCAACAGCGAGGGAGAGCGACGGGGCATTCCTGGCTAAAACATCTTCCGGAGAGTATTTCAGATTTCAGCAGTCGCCCCGTGCGATCACTCCTGTTAACGTACCCAAGGGCACGGAGGATCACGCTTTTTATGCTTACGATTCGGTCTATATTCTTGAAAAAGACACTTCCGTAATGCTCATCTCAACAGACCGGGGTGAGAATTGGACTGAAAGTGTACTTCCAGTCTCGAGGAAAATCAATTTCGTTTACGCGCGCGGGAGGGAGATATTTGTCGGACAGGACAGTTCACGGTATCTCAGGTCCGCGAATTTTGGCCGGTCATGGCAGGATAAACGGATATACACCTCGCTGCCAAGTAACATTACTGGGATAGTGGGACATGGCGACACTGTATTCATAGCGAACTCGAACGCCAAAGTGTTCTTTACAACAAATGGGGGTAATTACTGGCGGCAGACAGGTTCGCCGGCCTCAAAATTTTTCTTCTTTGGTGATGACCAGATCTACCTCTTTACATCTGACTACCGCCTGTTCATGACGATGGATCTCGGAGCCATATTCACTGAACAGAGTTCGGGTCCGGAGAACTTCCACGGACTTTCACTCCTCGCCTCCCGTGCCGGCGCGTTCGGACTCATGCTGAATAGTAATTCTCTGCTGATCAAGTACGCCATGGGGGTTCCGGTCGAATTTACCACTTTCTCTGCTGAAACCGTCAGAAATGGTGTCCTGCTGAACTGGAGCACTGCCACGGAGACAAACAACCATGGATTCTTCATACAGAAGAATTCAGACGGTTCATGGCGTGATCTTGCTTTCGTTCCCGGGAAGGGGAGCACTGTTTCTGTGAACAGTTATTCGTTCATTGATGAAAACCGGCCGGCCACCGGTGAGAAGGTACTTTACCGCCTCCGGCAGGTTGACCACTCAGGAGAGATGAGTTACTCAAAAGAGATAGAGGTAACGGGTGTGCCGGTAGAACTTTCGCTTCAGCAGAATTACCCCAATCCGTTTAATCCGGTTACCGTTATCCGTTACGCGTTGCCGGTTGCCGGTTACGCGGAGCTGAGGGTTTACAATTCCGCGGGAGAACTGGTGAAGGTGCTCGTGAATGGGGAAATACCCGCGGGAGAGCATTCCTTTGAGTTCAACGCTGCCGATCTGCCGAGTGGGATATATTTTTACAGACTTGATTTTGGCGGGAAGCGGATTGCCCGCAAAATGTTGCTTTTGAAGTAGAAAAACAAAAATACCCTGAGACGGGGTTTTGGGAGGTATTTTGAAAAGATTATTCTTTGTTTCGTATTTGATGATATCGAGTGCTGTTTACTCGCAGTGGTTGCCCGTAAGCCCGGATTTCTTTCCGGGCATCTACTTAACGCCGGGGTCGGTTACAGCCGATCAGGATGTGGTCATGGTTCCGACCAATTCCGATTATATCCTCAAATCTTTCGACAATGGGAAGAGTTGGCTGGTTGATCCACTTCGAAATTCAAAAAAAACTAGCAAAGTGGTTGGGGCGGGAGGAAAAACCAAACTTGTTCTTGATCAATACATGCATAAGGGGACAATTACAACAAACAACGGAGGCAGCTGGAAAGAGACCGGGAGTATCCTGAATCTTACAAACCCTGTTGACGCAACCTCCGCGAGGGACGGCGAGTTCATCGTGGCGGGGAAGGAAATATTCTTCAGAAAAATGCCCGGGATCGACACATGGTCGTACCATACCTTCCCATGGATGGAAGCCGGGAAGATCAAGGCTCTGGCTTCGTTAAGGGGAACAGATGATTACTTTATTCTCACCACTCTGAACCGGGTCCTCCATTCTCCCGATGTTGGGATGACCTTCAATCAGGTAAAAATATTCGAAGGTGATGCAAAGTTCATCAGCTCCGTGAGTGGCACCCTGCTTTTTACATTTGTATCCGGTACTTCTGGAAAAACGATCTTCCGCTCGACAAACAGAGGAACGTCCTGGGATTCAATTCCGTGTCATCATGATCTGCTCTTCCTTAGAATGATCTCTATTGCACAGGGGATAGCCGTTGATGAGGCAAACAAGGTATTCTACACAACAGACAGTATGAAAACCTGGCATCCCGCGGAAGTGCCGGCACTGAGAGAAGTGCAGCCAACCGCGGGCTTGGAAGCAATTGGGTTCGACCTCGCGTTCCGTGTTTATTACTCAACCGATGCCGGAAAAACATGGGAGAAGAGATCAGAACCGGGTAATTCTGATCTGGCGGGGGTATCGATACTCTCACAAAATGAGATGTTTGTCGTCAGAAAAGGTGG
>RHKR01000598.1 GCA_008363265.1 Chlorobiota bacterium | reverse complement strand
GCCGCTCAGGAAGTCTCGATGTTCATCAGGGCGTAATCCCTTTTTGCATTTTTATAGTCCCTGAATTTTCGTACCTTTCACAATCACTTTCACCCAAAAAATGAAAGGACGGGAGATTTGGAGAATATTACATATAACTTATTCGAGAGAAAAGAATCCATAGTTCTGCCTGAGAGCCTGGGCTTCGGTAAGTACTTTACTGACAATATCTTTGTGATGGACTACAACCCTCAAAAAGGGTGGCACAATCCTCAGATAACCGCGGTAAGTAATTTACAGATGCACCCCGCCACTTCGGTTCTGCACTATGGACAGACAATCTTTGAAGGATTAAAAGCTTACTACACCCCGAACGGTGAGTACCAGCTGTTCCGTCCGGAAGAGAATTTCAAGCGACTCAACAATTCCGCCAGAAGGCTTTGTATGCCTGAAGTGGATGTCGATTTCTGTGTTGAGGCATTGAAAGAACTCATCTGGATCGAGCGCGACTGGATTCCCCGTGGTGAAATGGACTCACTCTATGTGAGGCCTTTCATGTTCGGAGAAGACCCTGTTCTCGGTGTAAAGGCTTCTGATACATATAAACTGATATTCCTTCTGTCGCCGGTAGGCGCGTATTATCCCGAGGGTTTCAAGCCCGTTAAGATCCTTATCCAGGACGAATATGTCCGCACGGTAAGAAAAGGTCTTGGCGAGTGCAAAACCGCCGGTAACTATGCCGCAAGCCTGATAGGACAGGAGATAGCCAGGAAAGAGGGTTGCACCCAGACACTCTGGCTTGACGCTGTTGAACTCAAGTACATTGAAGAAGTCGGCACGATGAACATTTTCGTCCAATTCAAGGATGAGGTTGCCACTCCGATGCTCACGGGAGGAATTCTCCCCGGCATTACAAGGAAATCGACAATTCAGATCCTTAAAGACTGGGGATACAATGTCACCGAACGCCTTATTCCGCTTCAGGAAGTGCTCGACAGATACGAGAAAGGTGAAGTGCTCGAGGTCTTCGGAACCGGTACTGCTGCCATAATTTCTTCTGTCTGCGAACTCAAGTATAAGGATAACAGCCTGATCTTCTGCGATAAAAAGGTTGGTAATCTTGCTGAGAGGCTCTTCAATGAGTTGACCGGTATGCAGAAAGGAAGACTCGAAGACCGTTACGGCTGGACCACTAGGATCGAGCCGGTCACTGTGTCTGCCTGATAAAGAAGTTAAATCTTAAATAAAAGCTGCCCTGCACTGAAGCGGGGCAGCTTTTTTGTTTTTCCCCCTCTCCTCCAAAATTACTAATTTGCGTGACAGAAAATCTGAATTCTAACAATTCCGGGCTACTCGATATGCTTACCTATTTCAAGAAACACAAGCTTAAGGTCATTCTTTTTTCACTCCTCTTTGTGCTCGCCGGTTCAAGGATACCCGACGAGGGGATGTTCCCCCTCAGCGAGATACCGGGGCTTAACCTGAAAGAAGCGGGTCTAAAAATAGATGTGAAGGATATTTACAACCCGGATGGCGTCAGCCTTATCGATGCACTCGTGAAACTGAACGGTTGCACGGGATCGTTCGTCTCTGACGATGGTCTCATCCTGACGAACCACCACTGTGCTTTTGATTTTGTTGCCGAGGCCAGCACGGTCGAGAACAATTACCTTGAGAACGGGTTCATCGCCAACGACCGCGGTATGGAGATCCCCGCGAAAG
>RHKR01000063.1 GCA_008363265.1 Chlorobiota bacterium | reverse complement strand
CCGTTATCGAAAATAATCCTTCCGCCCTGGATTCCGCCGCCCGTATAGTTGAACTTCACTTCGTCAAAAGTCACGCCGACATTGGCTCCCGCACCGATGTTCGCGTTGCTCCTGCCATTTATTTTAAGACCATCTTTTGTGATCAGCATCGAACCGATATTAAAGCTCATTACAGGGTTCGTCATCGGGTAGTTGAGTGTGAAGGGGGTGTTTACTTCACCTGTGAACTCTGTTAAACTGTTACCCAGCACATCATAGACGAAATCAACATTCGCGCTCACTTCTCCACCGGCAAACTCCCTCAGGCTCAATGTGGCGTCACCACCAAGGATCACCTTCTGACCATCGGTTCCCGCGCTGAAAATGAGGCTCGAATTGGTGATGTTCAAACCGAAATTACCCACTTTCAGACTGCACGAAGGGACTATGTTCTGCACTTCACCACTGATGTTTCCGTTACCGCTGAGCAGCACATGGGAGGTCATCAGGTCGAGTTCAGGGGTTGTTCCCTCGCATCCGAATGCTCCATCGGGGAGTTTCAACCCGCCTTTGAGTTTCAATTCGGGATTAAAAGTAAACCCGCCCGCGCTGAATGGTGCCTCGATCCGTCCGCCGAACTCTTTCACATTGAACTTCACACCACCGGCAAGGGGCATTTCAAGTCCTGTGAAGGTCACCGGTGGAATCGTCAGGCTCAAGCCGTTGAAGTCGAGATTCGCGTTGAGGTTAATATCCGGATTCATCAATTCTATCGGTGTGCCCGAAGGAAGGTTAGGCAGACTGATCTTCACACCAAAATTCATGTTGAAATTGCCGCCGAGGAGGTTGTTGATAATGTCGGTAAGAGAGATCGATGAACCGCTCGAGCTTCCGTTGAGGAACTCTAGCCTGATCCCCTGAAAATCGAAGAAACGGCTTCCGCCACCCGTACCTGTTCCAAGGCTCAATCCGCTGAATGACGGAAGGTTAAAACCTGACGGGGTAAGGCTCAATCCCTCGAACGGACCGACAGTGAACCCGCCGAGATCAGGGAAATTATAGGCCATGTTGAAGTCGATGCCGAAATCCCACTGACCGTTCTGATAACTCAACCGGTTGAACTGCAGCCCGCTCAGGTCGATCTTCATAAAGCCCAGATCAACGCTGTTCAGACTTCCGGTGTTAAGGTTCGTGAAGTTCTGAACACTGAACATCCCATTGCCTATCGTTGCCCCAAGGTTCACCTTGTAGTTCAGGAATCCCGGAAGCGACACCCCGAAATCGGAGTTGAGGTTCAGATTGATGTCTGATGCCCCGCTCAGCGGGCTGAAGCTGAAGTTGCCCGAGACGCTCTTTAGCTTCAGTGTTATATATTCTGAAGCTGAAGGAATGGGTACTACATCAATGGGGGTGTTGCAGTTGATGCTGCCGGAGAGGTCACCGGATGAGGAGATGGTAACACCGTTTATCTCGCAGAGAGTGTAATTGTTGAATACCACGAGTTCACCACTCAGGCGAAGCGCGGCATTAGGATAAGTCAAAGACAAGCGGGTGAGATTCATCCTGGCGGTCTCATTACCGAATGTGTAAACAGGAAGAGCTGATGAGCCGTCGAATTCAAGCATTCCGGTCAGGGCACCTGTCGAACTGACCGTCAGTTCCCCCTGCGGATTCACGGGAGTGATCACTCCGGGGAGCTCGATCCTCCCCCTGATTGTAAGGCCGTTGAAGGAAGTAAACTCAAGATACTCAGGCTTGAAATAGTCGGATACCAGACTTGCAGGAAGAACATCCTGCTGAAGATTGGCATATATACGTCCCGCGGTGAAGTTGAAATTGGTGTACGCACCTTTCGCAAATGTGAGATTCTCAACCGTTACATTTATTATCCTCTGCTGCCCGTCAGCCAGACGGAGTTTCAGGTCGGTTACGCCGTTCATCACGAAGCTTTCGGCATCCTGTGCCACCTGGAGGAGGTCGTAACTGTCGAACCAGGCGACATTTCTGATAATATTAACCGCAAGAAATGGGAGGAGACTCGGATCCTGCTCGCCATAGTCATAAATGAAACTCCACTGCTCGCTGCTACCGTTGTTGGCTGTCAGCGGATTGCCAAGATCGTCGGTTACTCTCACCCTCCAGGCATACTCCTTACCTTTTTGCAGCGGGAGACCATCCTGCGGGTATTGATAGAATGTTCCGGTGGATAAACTGACCTGATGGTGAGGGGGATTTGCCGCCAATGCCTGACTGATCGACTGTCCCGGCAGCTTTTCCACAATCAAAAGATTATAACTTGAATTTATAGTTAATGGCAGGTTGACGGGTGCCCACTGAAAAATGGGGAATTGCTGGTTGTATGACTGACCGTTCGAGGGTGCGAACAGCACCGGGGCATCGGGGTATATAATATTGATAATCCCATTCGACTCGGTTAACACCTGATCGTTCGTCCCCAAAACCCGGATGATCACATCAAAGGTCCCTTCGGGGAACCTGTTTGTTCTTAAAACCTGCTGATATGTGGTGTTATCGAACTTTACATCACGCCAATCGATAACTTTTGTGCCCGCGTACACCTTGCTCGAGGGGCCTGAGGGAAAACTCTCAACGCCACTTCTAGCCCTTACAAGCTCCCTGTTTTCAGAGTCCCTGATTATCAGTTGCAGACGGTAGTCAACTGCGGCGGTGCCGAGATAATTCACTGTAAAAACCGATGATTCAGGATTCCTCGTCCATTCAGATAAAAAGGATGTGGGAGATGGGTCCAAAACGAGGAACGAACTCCACAAATTGCTCTGGGCGAGAGATGTGAACGAAATGACAACGAAAAGACAGAGGGTGGATATTCTCTTCATGAAACTCGACTGTTGTTGCAGCGTGACTAAATTACCGGATTATATAAAATTAGTTTGTCGCAATCCACCGGAAATGAACCTGAATATACTCTTCCAGCTTGATCGGCCGGTTTGTGTCGGAACTGTATTACATTCGATTCGGGGAAAACAAGATATGCTATTGCAATATACTGAAAATTTGGAATTTCCAAATATATTTTATAAAAAAATTCAGGCTAAGTTGATATAAAACAAACAATTTTGTGTACCCATAGTCTCACGACCGGTAGAATATTTACAAATCACATTCTCTCATAAGAGGAAATGCTTATTATTCTCGCGATGAATATCCCGCCAAGACTTTGCCCTCAAACACTAAACCCCATACCCAAAACTCTCCCCCACTCGCCACTCACCACTAAAACATTTCGCTTCGCTGTAGGAGAATAACATTTAATCCATTATATTCATTTATATTTTAACAACATTTCTGAGCCTTACATGAAAAAATTCATTTTACTTCTTTTGATGTCGATCCCGGTCTATTCACAGGTAGTGATAACGGGTGGGGCCGACTTCTTTTTCACGAGTTCTTCAGGACTGGACAAGTTCGTTGAGAAGTACAATCAAACCCGCTCTTCGATACTGACCAAGAAGATGGAGCCGCTGGGAACCATGGTTGGGTGGTCGGCAAATTTCGGTATTGCGGCAGGCATTGCCTTCGATCTTGGATATTCGGTCCATTCCGGTCAGTTGAGGGCTGAGACCGATCCGGCGAGAACCACCGGTGGCGGTACATTCAGGGAAGTGGATATCAAGGTGAGCAATTTTATGATCGGTACAGGAGCGGTTGTGGCCACGGATCGAAACATGGCCCTAATTTTTCCTTATGTTGAGGCGGATATCCAAACATTGAGTTTCGAGACCCGCACTAATTCACAAAACAGATCAGGTGAAGTGGGGCTGGTCGCAAATATGGGAATTGGCGGCAAACTTTTCATCGGAGTCGGTGGTGGGCTGGCAATCATGATCCACCCGTCATATAACTTCGGCATCCTGGATGTTAATTTCAACGAACTCTATGAGAAAACCTCCACATCCTATGACATCCTCTCCGATGAAACCAAAGGCTCTTTCGGCGGATTTCACATCAGGGTAGGGTTGGGGTTGTTGATAACTGACTGAGGGATGGAGGTATGAAGTATGATGTATGAGGTTTGATCCGCCTGTGGCGAAGTGAATCCGCATTACTCGCTCCGCCGCGGCGGATCGCCACTCACTACTAAAGGCAGACATGATAATTTGTGTTTATAAACGCAAATAAACATA
The DNA here is from genome assembly GCA_008363265.1 of Chlorobiota bacterium. Lineage (GTDB taxonomy): Bacteria > Bacteroidota > Ignavibacteria > Ignavibacteriales > Ignavibacteriaceae > UTCHB3. The sequence goes on along the minus strand of RHKR01000063.1, from coordinate 4,823 downwards.
ATAATTTGTGTTTATAAACGTATTTCATCATATTTCCCGGGTTGATACCCCGGGCTATTGGCATGGTCTGGTTCGTCCTTTTTCTTGTTCCCTTGCCGTACCGTTCCAAAGTGGCCAAGATCAATTACATAGCCTGAAACATTCAAATCCCCTCCAGAGCAATCTTGATGATCTTCTCAACCAAGGCATCCAAAGCGTTTTTGTCGCCGGTCACGGTCACAGTTTTGTTACCGGTCTTGTCCTTTAGAATTTTGAACCTCACCTCGATCCTGTTTCCTTCGATCGAATAATTACCAGATATCCTGTAAGCAGCCGGGAATGAGTTCACCCCCCAGAAGACCAGGGGTGCCCCCTTCCCATCCGACGAGATCTCCTCAAGTTTCTGATCGATCAACTCACCTATTGAAAGAAGATCAGAGAACTCGTTCACTTCCTGAAATACCGAGTTCACAAATATCTCTTTCTCCTTCGCCAGGGGGATCAGTTGTTTATCCTTTTCCAGGATCAGTCCGATATCAAAACTCTCTGACCCCTTCGGTGAAAATATCCTCGGCTCCTGAATACCCCCGATCCCCTGTGCGAGCTTAGGCACCATCTCCCTCGCGTGCTGCATCAGGAGAGAGACATCCACCGTCCGGTTATCCTTGAGTGCCAGGCCCTTCATCCCCGCGAGAAGGCTGTAGGTCAGGAGGCCCTGTCCGTACCTGCTCGCTTCGTAACTCACCGCATCCGCGGCGCTGCCTGTTATTATGTGAAGTCCTGCCCTCTCCTTCATTCTGTCGAGGGCTTTCACGATAGATGATTCAATATCCCTCTTTTCCACCAGATTGTCAACAAGTTTCCCGGATGAACAGGCGTCTATTATCAGCACCTGCTTTGTTGCGGGTATCCCCTTCAACAGTTCAATCATCTCCGAGCCTGAAATGGTGCATTTATCCTTCACGGCAGGGTCGCTGTATATTTCAGGATTGGGTGAGAAAGCATCCCGGGTAAGGTAGTGAAGGTCCCCGTTCTCTCCTCCGATATTAAGACCGTGGCCTGAAAGATAGACGATCACCACATCTTCGGCTTTGGCATTTTTACCGATCTCCCTGAAAGTCCGGGTGATCTCCGATTTTGTCGGTTGGAGGGGGTTGTCTTTTTCAGTATTTAACAGGTAGGTGTGGGTCCTGGCTTCGGTGAAGAGATTCCTGGCTGCAAGACTTGTGGCTGAGAGGAAATCGGCGGCATCCTTTGCGGCATACTTAAGATCGATCTTGCTTCCCTCGTAGTCTGACACTCCAATAGATACTATATAGACCCCGGGCAGATATGTTTCCTTCTCCACCAGAAATTCCGCGGATTCCCTCTTACCGGAAAGGGTTCCACCGGCGTTCCAGGTTAAAACTTCCACTAGATTTTCCCCGTTCACCAAAAGAGGGTGATCCTTCAAGCCGATGGTTATATGAGCCGACTTTTCATCCGGTTTCACATCCTTCCCCCGCGCGTCATTTATTATTTCCTTCCCGTTAAGGAACACCTGCACTTTACCAATGCCTCCACCCCTGTTCTCAAGCGAGATCTGCAGTTTTGTATAGTTCTCCCGGAAAAGTAGTTCCTTCACCTCGGGCCATAGCTCCAGTTTGCTGTTGATCACCTCCACATCCCTGAGACGTTCACCCTTTATCACTTTCTCATAGAGGCCGGGTTCCCAATACTTGTCCTTTAACTGCTCGAATTCAATTATGTCAAGACCCTGAACATAGTACATCTTTTCCATCGCCCCCGGGGTGGCATCGAAGAGTCCTGATGGGTGCGTGACAGCCCAGTCTTCGCCAAATTCGAAAAGGGTGAAGAGCTCCTTGCCGGTGGAGCGGCGATAAAAAATGTAGCGACCCCTGTCTTCTGAGATGAACAGGTCTTTTTCAGGAGAGTCAAACAGATAATGACCCTGATAGGCGAGTTCCATCTGCAGTCCGCCGTTCTTAGTGTCGAACAGATAATATTTCCTCTTTGTATTATCAACACAAACGAGCTGACGGGAGAGGGGAGAATACTCAAAATCGCAATCAGGATCAGTAATTTCATTTTGGGATAAATTAAAATCGCACACCGTGGTACCGCTTGAAATCTCAAACACCTTTAACTGTCCGGCTTCTGTAATCAAGCCCAGATGATCCCCCGACCGGTCGAAGTTTATGCACGGTAGAGCCGGCGATCTAACTTCAAGAATTTTTGAAAAGCCATTGTTCTCTATCACCTGATATCCATCGTCACGCGCAATCAGTGTGTACCGGGCGTCCCTCGAGACACTTTCGATCTTACCTTCCAGAGTGTAAGGTTCCTGTAAGGGTCCGGTTACTTTACCATCGTGGATCCGCAGTTTCACGATCCTGTTCAATGGTGCCTCCTGATATTCATCGGGAAGAAGAAACAGGGTGATCTCGCTTTTCTCAGGACCAAAAAAGATACGACTGCTGGCTATCGGGTAAGAGTATTTTCCGATGATCCCGGATGAGGTTAAATCATAAAATGTAACTGATGAATCGGATTCATACATCCCAATATACTTCGCGTCATTGCTGAGGGGGAGAGTTTTGTCGTGATATCCTACCTCATCATAGAATCCTAACATCCAAATAAATAGCCCGGGTACATCGTCCAAATTGCCGGTTTGCATTAAATTATTATCCAGAGCAATGATCTCACTTATCGAATTTGTCACAATTGTTCTCAGGTCTTCAGATATCTGAAGATGAGAATGAACAGATTCGATCTCAAGATTCGACCTGGGGATTCTCACCGGTCTGCCCGCAAATGAACGTTGCGACTCAATACGACCCGAAAGCAACTCTCTCGCTTTAACCACACCGTCAGAGACGGCAAGAAACTTCTCTTTCGTAACAACAGAATTACCCAAAAAAGATACCCTCGGTACAAAATATTTCCTCTCCCCGGCAGTTGAATAGCTCCCAACGCCAGAATGGGTATATTCGATAAGTTCATTTCTTACAGGATTGAATCTTGTAAAGAGAGGCATACCGCCACCATCTTCCGCTGTAAAAGGAAGTTGTTTCGCTGTGGAAACCGACCATAAAGTGGTTTCTGTCCTGATCAGCGTATCCGCATCAACTCCACCGAGCAAGACTGCCATGGTTTTTGAATCAGGGCTGAACTCAACAGGAATCGATTGTTTTCCCGTTTTTATCTGTGAGACCACGCGACCGGTGGAAACTTCGATGATGTCGATAATGTCTTTCGCTGATGAGAGAGCAACCAAATCCCGCCGGCCATTGAGCACAAGTTCGTTATTTACCCACTCACCGGTGTAAACTTTCTTTTGCCAAAGAATCCTCCCGTTCGACGATTTCCAGACTGTTACGCTGCCGGACGATTTATCGTGTTCAAAAATGGCATCACCTCCCGCGGCCGGGGTGATCTGGAAGCCAGAGATTTTGCCGTTCATTTCAAACTCGATATTTGGGGCGAGTAGTGTGGTTTTAAGCTTCTTGCCTGATCCGGGATCGAAAGTCAGTAACTCACCGGTCTCACCCAATACCATCACTGCTTTATCATCTTTATCAAACCAGGCGCGACAAATAGCCCTGGTTTCAGGTGCGTAAACGGGAATTCTATTCAGCTCCTGACCTGAAGCAAGATCATAAACTGTTATTACAGAGTCATCATGCGAGACAAGTCTGGTACCATCCCGGTTTATTGAAGATCTGTCGACAGAAGGGCCGGGTTGAAGTGGAATTTGCACTTCTATATTGCCTGAAACGGGATCGATTACAGTCACTTGATTGGAATATTCTGCCAGCAGTATTTTATTCGTTATCCCAATAAAACACCCAAGCTGAAAACCATTACTGCTTTTGGAAACTGTTAAACTGCGGAGTATCTTCCCGGTCTTTGAATCACACAATAGTGCCATCTGATCGCGTCCATACGCGAGGAAAATCTCTCCATTGTTTGCGAAGGTAATATCGGCGATCCCGGAGGGCCAGAAGGGAATTCGCAGTTCAGGCTTTTCCTGAGGCAGGATAATTGATGTGAAAGTGAAAAAGGCGAGAATAAAAAAGCGTGCGTTCATAAGAGCACCTTTCTTTAAACCGATTATGACGGGTAAAGATATTTAAACCTCTTAAAGCTAACAAGAATTTATCAGATTAAAAAGAATCTGAACAAAATTGGTTCACTTTTAAGAGCTGAGTCAATGGATAGCAGGCCTGATTGTAATTAAACGATACTCTTTCTAAAATTCACATTTGACATTTCACTTCGCCGCGGCGAATCACATTTAATAAAAAAGGCTGCCCTCTCAGACAGCCTTAACAACTCAAAGTTTCGTGCCGAAGGCGCTTCAGTCCGCCGCAGGCGGATCAGCCTTCATCCCTTAGACTTAAAGAAGCTCCGCTTCTCCTTCTTCATCGTCGGGGACGACTTTAGCGATGTCGGTGATGGAATCGTTGTCCTTGAGGTTGATAACCCTTACACCCTGGGTGTTTCTGCCCATGGTGCGGATATCCTTGGCGGACATTTTGATCACCATTCCGCCGGAGGTCATGCATACCAGCTCGTCGTTGTCGTTAAGTTCCATCATCGCCATAAGCTTGCCGGTTTTGTCGGTGGTCTTAACGGTGATGACGCCCTTTCCGCCACGGTTTGTGACGCGGTAGTCGTTCACATCGGAGCGTTTGCCGTAACCCTTGTCGGTTACAACCATCACAGTACTGGTACGTTTAATAACCAGTGCTCCAATGACGAAGTCGCCTTTCTCTAGTCTGATACCGATAACACCGGTAGCACCACGTCCCATGTCACGGACAGCAGATTCATCAAAT
>RHKR01000597.1 GCA_008363265.1 Chlorobiota bacterium | reverse complement strand
ATCGGCGATCGGTAAAACGGCGAATGTCCACTTTTCTTCGCGGGCTGAAGTTAACCTCCCGGGTGATCATGTTTCCCAGGCCCCCTACTTCGTCGAGGATGTGGGTGAACACCCCGCTTACTTTGAGGGGATGATAACTGTGCCCGAAGGGGAGGGGTGGGGAATTTTTAAATGTGAAATGTGAAATGTGAAATGTTATTCGCCTTCGGCGAGGTGATCCGCGTGCTCTGATCCGCCGCGGCGGACTCTGCGGGCTCTGTGACCTCTGCGGTGAATTAAAACTCCACACTCCACACTCCACACTAATCCACTGCCGGGAACGGCAATTGAATAAATGAACCATATTTATTTATGATTCAGATCACAGGAGGGCTCATTTTTTGAAATAGTTCTTGCTTATGAATTTTATTTGACGGAAATTATACCCGTATTTAATAATAATTTAATAGCGCGACCTATGAAAAAGATTCTACTCCTTCTCATCCTTTTTGTCACAGTTTCAAACGCACAATCGTGGAAAGCGGAGCGGGTTAACCCTGCAAACCGGCTGAACGGTGTTGACTTCCTTATGGGATTCGGTGTTGCCGTTGGTGATGGCGGATCAGCTTACATCAAAAACGGTTATTTCAGCGACTGGGTCCTCTCACGGAGCGGACAGCAGACTGATGTGCTTAAATCTGTAAGTATTTCGGTCGATCAGGCAATAGCCGTTGGAAACGGTGGACTTGCACTCAGATATAACATTTCCACCCATTCTTGGCATGATCTTAACGCGGTCTATTTTTCATTTGCCGGAAATACCGGCTACATTGTTGGTAATTCAAGCACCGCATTCAAGTCAACCAATGGTGGCACAAACTGGTCACCGGTTAATTTCAATCTTACCGATTATCAAATACTCTCGGTTCACTTCAATGAATCGAACACAGTGGTAATGGGAACACAGCCTCTGGCGGGAAACACTCACAGTCGCGTGCTGATCTCTGAGAACGGGGGAGCCGGCTTTTTACCGGTTTCGGTTCCCTATGTCGGCTCGATTTACAGCGTTTCTGTTATCGGTTCGAATACGATCTACGCCGCGGGTGAGTTCGGTCTGTTAAAATCTACCAACCGGGGGCTTTCATGGCTTGATATCACCCCAAACATTCCCGGATACATCTACCCCGCGTCGGTTGCTTTTTTCGGTGACTATGGCAACATAATCTTCAACAGTGGAATGTTCGCGAGAACCACGAACGGCGGAGCGAGCTGGACCACCGAGACAGCGGCCCCTGTCGGAACCGGGATCCCTCTTGCCATGTCGACGAGGGATTTCAATCTGGTGCAGGCGGTCGGCTGGGGTGAAAATCAAGCCTGGACGAGGATCCACCCGATCGAAGTGAAGATAGCCGATGGTTCCGTTTTCCCCGGCGACACGGTTGATGTTCCCGTTTTTATAGGTGACTGGGCTCCTGACTATCATGCCTTTTCTTCCCAGTTTTACATCGACGGTTTCGCTCCCAAGCTGAAGTTTCTCGGAATTGTTACCTCAGAGGGAAGCCTGCTGAGCACGGCCAACTGGTCGCATTACACCAACCAAACCAACGACAACCTCAGATTCATCTCATACGGTGCCGCGCCGATCACAGGGAGCGGTACATTCTGCTTCCTCAGGTTCAAGGCCACACCTCCTGACCCCACAGTGAGGGATTCGGTCTTCGTTTCGTTCGATTCTCTCTATTTCAACACGAAAGATCATCCTGTTATTGGCAATGGAGGGTGGATCAGGATCAAAACGCGGTTCCCGGGAGATGTCGATCTTAACGGCGTGGTTCAGGCATTCGATGCCTCGATGGTGCTCAGGTATCTCACCGGGACAGTTACCCTCAACGAGGAGCAGCTTGGCAACGCGGAGGTGACGAACAACAACCAGATCACGTCAGCTGACGCCTCAACGATCGCGATGTATGTCGCCGGGCTGATACCGGCACTTCCATGGGGCAACTTTCCTCAGGCCGCGGGAACCCCTGTTATGAACGACCTCAATTCGCAATACGGTCAGCCGGTTGAAGTGCCGGTCTACATAAATTCGCGTGATGATCTTTATTCGCTCGAGGGCCGGCTAGAGTATGACGCCTCCGTGTTTAATTATGCCGGCCTGCAACTGAATCCAGCCTTCGCGAACGCGCTTAAAGAGGTGAGAAACGAGGATGGGACGGTGAAATTTGCAGTTGCTGCTCTGAACGAAGTGGAGTTTCCCACAGGTGAGCCGGTGATGAAACTGCTGCTGAACTACACCGGACTGGGACACAACAACACGAGTGAAGTGTCGCTCGCGATGATCCGTATCAACGAAAACATCCACCTCACCAACGCGGCAAGTTCGACCATCCATATTGTAACGGGTATCGAGGATGCCGGCACTTTACCGGGTGATTTCGCCCTGATGCAGAACTATCCGAATCCGTTCAATCCCGCAACCAG
>RHKR01000062.1 GCA_008363265.1 Chlorobiota bacterium | reverse complement strand
CCGCCACCCGGCCAGCCGAGTGGAGCGGAGCTACCTGCGATGATCGCGTTGGTAACAGAGGTGAAAGGACCGATAGGACCATTTGCACCGTTGGTGTTAACTGTGAACTTAATTGTACAAGGCTGGTTGATAACGGTTGCAAGGCTTCCGTCATTGTATGTGCCTTCCTGGAGAACAAATCCGGCAGTGATGTCACCCTGTGTGATGAGATACTGTCTGTTAGGACGGCTTTCCCAGGCGTTCGGTGTGTACCAGTACTTGTAGTTAAGTTCTTCGTTCAGTGATACTTCTTTGTTGAAGGTAACTTCATAGATATCAGGGTTGGCGCTTGGAAGCATGATGTTAACCAATGAAGCCCATCCGTTGAAGTTACCGTTTACTGATACGGTGTCTTCTGACGGAGTGAATCTTCCGGAAAGTCTCTCAAGTTCCATGTTAACCGAGAATGTCAATGAAATATTGGTTGTAGCCTGATATCCGTTGTTGTCGAAGTATACAACATCGAGAACAGTCGGGTCACCGGCAACAGTCAAACTTCTGTTTGCTATTGATTCCCAAACATCAGCACTGGCTGATACGTCTCTGAACCTGAATTTGTATTCAGCGGTGCTACCTGTAGCGCCAACGGCAGGAACGGTAACAGTCCAGATCGAGTCATTTCCGGCTGGTTTTGGAATTGGGTTCGCTGTGCCCCACCCATTGAACGCGCCGCTGACAAAAAGGGTATCTGCATTTGGATCGAAGTTACCGAGTGTAACCTGTTTTCCCATGTTTACCTTAAAAGTCACTGCGTTCTGGGCGAAAGCCATCGAAGCCATGGCTGTCAATAATACTACAGCCGTAAAGAGTCTTTTCATAGCGTTTCTCCTCATTAGTTGAATTTGTGATTCAAAGTTATTGATTGTTTATTACGAATTATATGCTAAAATTTGATACCCATCGAGAAATACTGAGTGTTTTTCAGTATCCCGAAATCCTGGTATGCGTAATCGAACGAGAGACCGAGCCCGGGGGCGAAGTCGTAGTTCAGACCGACACCAAGTGTAAGGCCTTCTTCCGCGTTGTCGAGGAAGAGTGATTTGTAGCCGCCTCTCAGTGCGATCATGTTCTTGTAAGAAAGCTCGCCGCCAACGTTGAGGCTCTCCGAGTTGTCACTCGGGTGAAGCGCATCGACTCCGGCTGTGAACCTGAAATCCGAAGTGTTGATCACATCCATTGCAATACCCACCTTAAAGGTAAGTGGAAGAGGGAAGGGATCGGTCTTCAGTTTCGCGAGGATCTGGTCGTTATTTCCGTATTGGGTTCCGTCGATGTCATAAAGAACAAAGAGGTCTTTTCCATCCATTGTCATTTCACCGCCGAAGTTCGAAATGGTGGCACCGATTCTGAGACCGTAGATCTCTGAAAGGAAAAGCACACCAAGATCGAAGGCCACAGTGGAAGCACTGGTGTTCCAGATCTTCTGCTGAACATATTTAACTGTACCACCGATCGAGAATCTGTCAGTGAGGTTCATCGCGTAATGAAGCCCCATCGCGAGGTCTTTGGCACCGTATGTGGCCCCGGTTCCCTCTGGTTCCCTTATAGTGGTGATCTCTGTTTCGCCATAATCAAGGTAGGTTACGCTGGCACCAACTGTTCCCCAGTCACCGAGGTTCAAAGCCGCGGCGGCATAGTTGAAGTTGATGTCTGCAAACCACTTGGTATGTGAGAAATAAGCAGCACTTCCGCCCATTCTTGAAACACCCGCGGGGTTCCAGTAAAGAGAGGTAATATCATTTGCTGTGGCGGTGAATGCACCACCCATCGCGACGGCTCTCGGTCCGATTCCAATCGACAAGAACGGAGCGGCGGTAGAGCCGACTTTCGACTGCCCGTACATCATTGTAGAGGCTGTCATAAGAACGATCAAAATAAATAGTCTTTTCATTCTCTAACTCTCCGCTATTTGATTAAGGCGAACTTGCCGATTTTGGTTCCAACATTCGGAATTTCCACGGTGTAAACGTACATTCCAAATGCTGCGTCAAGGTTCTCTTCGGTTCTGAGATTCCAGTAAACGTCACCGACATAGAGATCGGTAGCGAGAAGGGTCTTGATCAGCTCACCTTTTACAGTGAATATCTTGATCGTTGATCCAGGCGGAACATACGTGAACCTTATCTCTCTCTCGCCTCGTCCGCTGGTCTGGGTGCTGAGCAGTCTGGCCTCACCCTGATGTGTAACCACATACGGATTCGGAACCACTTTGATCTTGTCCATCTGGTTGGATGCGAGGTTGTTGTCGATCGAGCTCGCTTTCATATTGAAGCGGTAGGAGTCAGCACTCGAGAAAGGCTTTTTAGTAAAAGCTTTCAGGAAGCCGGAAGACGGAAGGGGAGCATTGATCGCATCCATGAAGATATTTAGCCTCCATGTACGCAGTCTTGTGCCGTTTATCGTCTCCTTGAAATAAATGTTGTGTACTGTACTCTGGGTACCGGTTTTGTAATATACAAAAGGTACTTCCGAATTATCAGCAATACGCTTTATCTTAAAGTTGGTATTCTTTGCGGGTATCCTGTTGGCGGATGTAGGCGGCATCAGTGTATCGGCTATTGAACGGCCAAACGTTGTGTCGGCACTGAATTCAACATAATAATCGTCTGCCCATACGGTACCGGTATTGGTACCCACAAGAAAAGTTGTGAATGTGAAACCCGGGAACTGAACCGATCCGGCACCGCCCGCTGCAGGAATTGTATCCTGTGAGTTCACATACCAGCCGGAATAGGTGGTATCAAGTTTGATCGTTTCATCGTTTGCGATCTGCAGCCTGAAACCGTCGACTATCGGGGTTGAGCCGCCGAATACCGTTGACTGTTTGATCACGGTGTCACCGGTCGTTACGTTTACAAGCGACCATGATTCGGTGTATTTCTGAAGTGAGGTATCCGCGAATACCACTCTGTATGAATAGTTTGGCTTGATCGCGTTCTGATCAACCACTTCAACCATAACCTTACCCGTTCCGCGGGGTGTAACCTCGGGGGCGAGTGACTGAAGACCTGCATTCACATAACCGGCAGGTCTTGCGCCCGGGGTGATGTATCCTGTGTTGTCGTCAGTGATTATCTCACCGGTATTGGTACGGAAGATATAACTTGAGTTTTCACTTGGGAAGATGTTACTTACGGCATCACCACGATCGTATGCTGCAACCGCGTAGTAGTAGGTAAGACCCTTTGTAGCGGTTGAATCGATGAATCTGTTGGTTGTACCTGTGGTATCATCGCCCAAGTAGTAGGTTACGCCACCGAGCTGCTCAAGAAGTTCCGGCTTCGGATAAAAGAATCCTTTTATGCCGTTACCTTTTATGTCATACTGTTTCAATGGTTTGTTGAAGAAAAGAACACCGTATGCGTTGGTGATCGTTCTTGCATCGATGAAACCGGCATCACTTGCACGGTAGATCTTGTAACCTTCAAAATCTTTTGCCTTCGAAATAAAATCGATCGAGTTCTCAACCGGCCTTGGATCCCAGTAAAGAATAACTTTTCCGTCATCCTGTGTAATGGTGATCTTTGGTTTTCTTGGCGGCTGCGGGAATTTGTATCCTGCATTATAGATCTGCTGAACCACGTTCTTCTGACGCACTACATCAGCGTAATCCTGACCAAAGAGGAGCGATACTGAGAATCTTTCGATCTTGTCCGGTGCCAGTGGGAAATAACCCGAGGCGTAAATAAAGTCACCATCCTGTGGATTTGGCGGAATAACGTCGAATCTTCCGGGGAACATTCTGCTCCAGAGCACTTCATCCTGGCTCATGTCAGGTGATGAAGCCTGCTCGAAGAAGTTGAACGATGTGAGACCGATCTGGTCAGACTCGTCAACATCGGTCTTGCCGAAGTTGGGTTCGCCCTGGTCAGGTCTGCCGTTGCCTTCTGTTCCGTCAGGATCAGGTCCGAGGTATCCTTCATCGAACGGTCCGATACCGTCAGTACCGACGTCATCTCTGATATCACCGGTTGAGGCATCGATCGCGACCCAGTTGGCGTTCTCATCACCAAACCAGTGGCTAACAAGTGTCGAGGTTCCGTCAGGGTTTTTGATGTAGGATGATACTATTGTACCGGCGTCATTGTCTCTCTTCTCATCCATGAGTGGATCGTTGACAGCAAGTCCGGTCTTGAAATCTTTATATTTGAGGCCTGGGAGGTTCTTTATTCTTCTCGCCTCAAAATGAATGGCCTGGTTTTCATCGATCAGACCGTCGAAGTCATTGTCGTAACCATCGTTCGCTGAGGAATCAGGGATCGACACACCGTTGACGATCTCTTTGATGTGACCTTCTCTGAAGTAGTCAACTCCGGCTGTGAAAGAAGTTGTTCTTCCGAGTGAAGTTACGGTATTTAAACCTGCCTGAACCGTGTAAGGGGTTCTTGCATAGGTTGCGCCATCAATGAGAATGATAACCTGACCCGGCTGGAAGGTTGTGGAATCAAAAGACGTCTGAGTGAACTTCGGTGCATTTGGATCACCGGAATCGTCGTCATTGTCAATACCGTCGAACGGGTTACCCGGTGACTCGAGGAACGCGTATCCCACATAACCGACTTTCTGGCCTTTGTTACCGGAACCGTCGCTGTCCCATGAGTAGGTGATCGAGTTGTTGATATCGAATGAACCAAGGTCATCCTGACTGTCTCCGTCGCCGCCGGCGAGAGTACCAACCACGGTACCAAAGTCAGCTTTTCTGAAGATGGTAGTGCCTTCATTCTTGATGTCATAGAGCCAGAAGATGCTGTTCGCGGCGAGGAAGCTCGACCATTGGAAGCCTCTTACCACCATCTGGAGACCCATACCTTTTCTGGAGGTGTCCCTGCTGTCCGGGAAGAAGTTACCGTTAAACTCATCATCCTGGTTGTCATCAGCCCAGTAGTAGCTCTCCTGGTCTGCCTGGATAACTCCACGTCCGAAGTATCCGTTCCACTGAGTGAGGCCGGTCAGAGGGTCAACCCAGGTTGGCTGATCTCTCCAGCCGCCGATTGGCCAGGAGTTTGGAAGATGCGACATGGCGACTGACTCTGAGGCGGGGTTAAGGAAGCCCGGGAGAGGGTTCCAGCCCCAGAAGTAGTTGAAGAGAGGATGTCTCTCATCAAACTGTCCTCTTCTTGGACCTCTTGAGATACAGACTGAATGTTTCACCTCGCCAAGGAGGTTTGTAAATTCAACACCGATGACAGGAATACAGTCACCGATATAGTTTTCGCCTGAACCGAGTGGCCATTCACCTCTGATATCGACACCCTGGTTGAAACCGGAGATCTGTCCATCATTGTAATAGGAGATACCAATGCGGTTACCGGTATGGTAGCCGATCCTTCTAAGGTTCGGGTCGCCACGCTGAGCAAGAGCTTCACCGGCAAAGACGAAAAGAAGCAATAACGAAATATTTATCAGGTATTTATTCATAAACTCAACCCGCATTAAAAGTTATATGACAAACCGATTTCTACTCTCCGGGGTTCGGAGAAGAAACCAGGATTTTGATACAGTTCTTCAAGTGTATTGTAGTACAATCTTGGGTTGATCTTCCTGGCTTCAAGCAATCCGAACGTGAAGTAAGGATCACCGGTGTCAGAATAGAGACCACGGGGATTGTCGAGATCGAGCAGGTTGAACACCCTCAGGAAAGCGGTAATTCTCTGACCCGCGACCTCAAATTCTTTGTAAGCTCTAAGATCGACGTTGAAAATGTCGTTCTTGTAGTCACTGTTCCTCGGGAAGGCATTCTGTGTAACTCTTGTGTTCTTGTTGACCGCAGGAGTGTAGGGCTGACCCGTGAAATAGTTTGCTATGATCGATACACCGTAATCGCTGGGTACAGAGTAACTTACAGCGAGGTTGAATGTATGTGTCTGATCCCAGTCAAGAGGGGCTATGAAAGTTTCAGGAGCCGCTCCGCCGAGGACCGCGTTTCTGGCATCGGCAGGGTTGGATGAATTACCCTTTGTGACCGAATAGGTGTAATCAGCATTTACTGAAAGTCCGCCGCCAAATCTTTTTTCAAACTTTATGATGAAACCTTTTGAGTCTCCAAAGTCGGAGTTGGCGTACTGACTGTAGGTCGACTGAGTACCGAAGATCGAGATCTGATCGGTCTGAGTACCTGTCAGGTCTCTGAAATCTTCAAAGAAGAGTGTTACGTCGATCGCCATGTCATCAGAAAGCTGCTGCTGAAGGCCGATCTCACCTTTAACGGTCTTCTGAGGCCTCAGGTCCGCATTACCAAAGAGGGCAACGTTACCTGAACCGTCGAGAACTTCAAAATCAGGATTGCTGTAAAGAAGCTCGTAGCTCGGAAGCTGGAAGAAGTGACCGTATGAGAAGTGAATGACTCCTCTTGCGGTGATCGGGAAAGCAATACCGAGTCTCGGGCTGATCTGCGTTTTAACAGATGCATCCTTGTACCAATAGGTAAGTCTTTCTTCGTAGGTCTTTGCCCTGTTCTCCGGCCTGACCGGTTTCCTGATATCGGGATCGGTCGGGTCAGCGAGGGTCTTGCCATCAGGATTGAAGAGGTCAAACCTTAATCCGGCATTGAAGATCAGGTTGAAAGCCTCAAACTTCGACTGAACATAGCCTGATATCTCTTGTGGCTTTCTGGTATAAGTGTCGTGATCCGTGGATGTCTCCGGAGGGATAATCACATTGAAAGGTTTCACATCCACACCATTCATCGTCATCGGAACAAGGTTGATGTTCTCGAAGTATATCTGGTGCTGTTTCGCGTCGATACCTGCCTTGAAGCTGATCTCTTTGTTAAACTGGGTTTCCCAGTCAAGTTTAACCGAGTACGTACCCGTATTTCTTACAAAGCGGTTGTTGTTGGTACCACCGATATCGAGACTGTAGGGAGGATTCTGCTTCAGCCTGTTGTCAACGTAGAGTGTCGGTCTGCCGGCATCACCCGTGTAGATGTTCTCGTAAAGATAGTGTCTGTAATCTTTGAAGAAATAGGAGAGGTTTAAGGTATAGAATGATGAGTTTGAAACTGCATGGTTGATACTGAATGTATTGCTGATACCCTGTCTGAACCTTTGGAGATTATTGTCCGGTGTCAGTCTGGGGGCACCGTCAAAATAATTCTGCTTGTCGAACAGATAGCTGAACCTTACCGTGAATCCTGGAAACATTCTGTATGTCAACTTGCCCTGGGCAAAATATCTTGTGTTCTCATTGGTTGGGACAAAAGCCCCGTCACCTCTCGGACCCGCAAGCGGGGTGAGGGAAGTATCGGCACCATCAACAAGGTTGTATGACTGGTTGGCCGTATTCTCTCTCGAAATATCGGTTGTGAGGAATGTCCTCTTTCCGAAGAAGTATCCTTCATTGTAGTAGTATCTGCCGTTCGCGAAGAAGAAGAGTTTGTCCCTCAGGATCGCTCCGCTCAAACTCGCGTCGATATTGCGTACTGCTATCGGATTGATCTTCTTGATGTTCCAGAAAACATCCTCTTTGGTGGAAAAGTAATCACCACCGTAAAAAGAGAGTGAACCGGTGTAGTCGTTGCTACCGTCTTTGGTGACGATATTTACAACACCAGACATCGCCTGGCCATACTCGGCATTGAATGCGCCTGAGATGACCTGCAGCTCTTTTACAGAATTGGTTCCCACATCAACCACGTTGCTGTTGTCATAAGCATCGGTGACGGGAACACCGTCGACCTGATAAACGACCTGACCGCCACGGCCGCCGCGCATGTGAAGCTCGCCGCCACCGCCGACAACGATACCGGCCTGCAGTTGCAGCACGTCTGAGATATCGGTTACGGGGAGTTCGGAGATGAGCTCATCACCCACGATGGATGTTGAAGCGGTAATGTCTTTGTTTATAAGGGGTTTTTCCGCTATTACCACCACTTCCTCTGTCTGGAAGGAAGCTGGCACAATGGCGAAATCAAGTGAAGTGGTGAGACCTGAAGCTACTTTTATGTTTTCAATTGTGTAATTGTTGTAGCCGGTCATTGATGCCCGGATCTTGTAGGTACCGGGAGGTATGTTTATGATAACATAATCGCCGTCCAGATTTGTCGCCGCGCCAAGGTTGGTTCCCAGTATGACAACGTTCGCGAAAGGAAGTGACTCCTTCGTTTGCGAGTCGATAACCCGGCCGGAGATCTTTCCTGCCTGAGCCAAAACCTCTGGAGACAGCATCAGAAAGGATACGGTAAAGGCACACAGTAACAGTATATACCTCATTAAAGCCTCCGACTAACTCTCATCATTTTGTTGGTAAATCATTATATAAAATTTCGCATCTTTAAAATATTTGATTTCCCGCAGAAAATCAAAGATAATTTTCATTGCTTTACATTGAATTAATTGTTTTGTCTAATATTGGTTTAGACAAAAGTTGATTAAAACTTAGACAAGCCTGATCGCACTCCGTCAGGCAAGGTCCTTTTTTCTCGCACGCGCGAAGTACATCTCAACTGCGATAAGGATCAGGGCAAAGATCAGAAAAAGCTTCCACAGTTCCGAACCGGTGCGGGCCTCGAGCACATTCTGACTAAAGTCATCACCGGCGGAAACCACTTTCGGCATCTCTTTTAATTTGACCGCCGCAAAATACGCTTTTAACTCCTCATCTGCAAGATAGCCTGTATTCGACTCACTCGAGTCTGTGTTCACAGGCACAAGATCTATCTCCTCGTCATCCCTCGTAAACCTGTAGAAACCCGGTACTCCGGTCCCGTCGAACCTGACTCCATCACCGTCATTGCCGGTTCTGAGATACGAAGTTAGTCCACCCGGGGAGGTTACTTCGATCTTTCCGCCGCCTGAACGCTTCGCTGAGATACTGATCTCTTCACCAGTTACTGTTCCCTGAGCGGCCGGTTCCTGCGATGCGAGATAGAAAAGCGAGCGGTAAACGAGCGGGGCAAATCCCTTTCCCTCTTCGTGTCTCTTTCAGAAAAGATCCTCCGTCAGCGAGAATGATGATGTCGACCCCTCCGCCTGCCGGCAGTCTGAACCATGTGATAAGTCCGGGAGACTCCACTGAATTGCCGTACGGTGTCACAAATATCTCTTTAAGAAGGGGATGATTAAAACTTACGGACGCAAACTTCCCCGGAAGGGCTTTCGCGTCTTTCTTAAGTTCTGTGGGAACGGGAACTCCGAAACCATTTAACAATTCAGAATAACCTTTAAGCGAGGTGTTCTCTCCCGGAAAAAGGAGTACTCCCCCGCCGCCGTTCACAAAATCCTTGAGCTTTCTGAGGTCGGCACCCTCACCAGAACCGGCTAAAATTACCATGTTCACTCCGGTGAACTCCGTGGCACCAGTTTGTGAGATATCCCTTTCGGTTATCTTCATGTTACCGGCAAAAGAACCCGCTTCAATTGCAGCACGGACAAACTTAAGGTCGTCTCTCTTCCCGAGAAGCAGCAGATCAAACTCTTTCGGGATGTAAACCGAGCCATATCGCTGGTTGTCGGTTTTTATGTCATCCTCGTCGATCTGAACCATCACGGAAGAATAACCGGTCTTTTTAACCGGTGCTGAAAGCGTGACATCGGTAATCTTGCCTGCCTCCAAACTGAAACTCTTCTGGGCTCCCCGCTCATCGTTCAGGAAAAGCGAAACCACCCCGTTATTAATGTCATCATCCGAAAAGTTGCGGATGGTGGCGGTAACCGAAACCTCTTTCCCAGGCTCGAAAACCTGATTGTTGATCTTCAGCCCCACAACGGCAGAATTGACGGTTTTCTTCGTTTTCAGGTCGATAACCCAGGTTTTGACGCGGGAATCGATAAGGGAGGAGATATCTGTGAACTCTTTAGGATCACCCAAAGTCGATCGCTGAAGGTCGGAGAGAATATAAAGTTCCTTGTTCAGGTTCTCCGATTCTTCCATCAGCTTCGCCGCCCTGATAACCGCCGAATTAAGATCTTGAGCAACGAAGGCCGGCTCAAGCTCCTTGATGTATTTTTTGAGGCCCACCAGGTCTCCCTTGGCAATTCCCGCATCCTCATCGCGACCGGAAGTGAGCACCACCCGCGCATCGTCACCATCCTTCAAACCTGATATGATCCTGTCGGCAACACCCTTTGCCTTGTTCAATAGGGAACCGCCGCCATCAACCACTTCCATGCTGAAGCTGTCGTCGATTATCATCACCACGCTCGTTTTGGCCGCGGAAGTGAACCCGGGAATGCTCGTTTCCTGAAGTACAGGTCTCGAGAATCCAAGCACCAGCATCATGATGATCAAGACCCTCAGCGCCATCAGCAGCCACTGCACCAATTTAACCCTGCGCACTTTCTGCTTCTCGATCAGCTTCAGAAAATGAAGAGTCGAAAAATCGATCTTCTTAAGCTTCCGCAAATTCAGCAGGTGGATCAGCACCGGGATCGATGCCGCCAATAAGCCGAAAAGTAATGCGGGAGAGAGAAAGTTCATTTTTTATAGTGGTTAGTGGTTAGAGGTTAGTGGTTAACTTTGCCGGATTTAAACTCTTCATCAGATTATAAGGGTGAGGTTAGTGGGTAGAGGAAGCAACCCGACTTTGTGTCTTCGTGCCCAGGTGGTTGATCAAACTAACCACTAACCTCTAACCACTAACCTCTAAAAAGTACTACTTCCCTGCAGCGATCAAGTTTAAAGCGCTGCCTGCTTTGAACCACTCGAACTGGCGTTCGTTAAAGGTGTGGTTGAGGGCGCACTCTTCAACTGTGCCGTCGGAGTGTTTAAGTACGAGCGTAACCTGTTTGCCGGGCGCGAATTCCTTCAGACCCTTGATCGAAACGCGGTCGTCTTCCCTTACCTTGTCGTAATCCGCTGGATTGGCGAAGGTGAGCGGAAGCATACCCTGTTTCTTCAGGTTGGTCTCGTGAATTCTCGCGAAGCTCTTTACGATTATCGCGCGGCCGCCGAGGTGCCTTGGCTCAAGAGCGGCGTGCTCACGGCTGGAGCCTTCACCGTAGTTCTCGTCGCCGACCACAACCCACATCCTGCCGGCTGCCTTGTATTCACGCGCAACTTCGGGAATTGATTTGTATTCACCCGTGAAGGCATTTTTAACCTTGCCGGGATCACCGGTGTAAGCGTTGATAGCTCCGATGAACATGTTGTTCGAAATATTGTCGAGGTGACCGCGGTACTTAAGCCATGGACCCGCCATCGAAATATGATCGGTGGTGCACTTCCCTTTTGCCTTAAGAAGCACGGGGAGGTCTTCGGGGTCGTTTCCGTCCCATGGAGCAAAGGGCTCGAGGAGCTGGAGTCTGTCACTTGTCGGTGCCACTTTTACTTCAACGGTGGAACCGTCAGCGGCGGGAGCAATGAATCCGCTCTCACCCGGATCGAATCCTCTTGAAGGAAGTTCGTCACCTGTAGGTGGTTCAAGCTTTACTTTTTCACCGTTCTCGTTAACAAGTTCGTCGGTCATTGGATTGAAAGTGATGCTTCCGGCTATCGCCATCGCGGTAACGATCTCAGGCGAGGCAACAAAAGCGAGGGTTTCGGGGTTACCGTCGTTCCTCTTCGCGAAGTTTCTGTTGAACGAAGTGATGATGGTGTTTCTTTCACCAGTCTTCACATCCATTCTCTTCCACATGCCGATGCAGGGACCGCAAGCGTTGGCGAGAATCACGCCGCCGAGCTCTGTGAGGGTGGCAAGCTGACCATCCCTTTCGATAGTCGCTCTTACCTGCTCCGAACCGGGGGTGATCGTGAACTGCGATTTCGCTTTCAGCCCTTTGGCAAGTGCCTGACGTGCGATGTTGGTCGATCTGTCGATGTCTTCATAGCTCGAGTTGGTGCAGCTGCCGATGAGCGCGACACTCAGTTTTTCAGGGTAATTGTTCTCTTTCGCTGCTTCTTTCAGTTTCGAAACGGGCCACGCGAGATCGGGAGTGAACGGACCATTGACATGCGGCTCCAGTTCGCTTAGATTGATCTCGATTATCTGATCAAAATATTTTTCAGGGTTTGCGGCAACATCAGCATCAGCCTTCAGCTCGGCAGCAATTCCGTTCGCGAGTTCAGCGAGGTCTTCCCTGCCGGTTGACTTGAGGTAGGCAGCCATCTTGGCATCATACGGGAAGAGCGAAGTGGTGGCTCCGATCTCGGCGCCCATGTTGCAGATCGTTCCCTTGCCTGTGCATGAGATCGATTCGGTTCCTTCTCCGAAATATTCAACTATCGCGCCCGTGCCACCCTTAACGGTGAGGATCCCTGCGAGTTTCAGGATAACATCTTTCGGAGAGGTCCATCCGTTCAGTTTTCCTGTGAGTTTAACGCCGATAAGTTTGGGCCATTTCAGCTCCCACGCCATTCCGGCCATAACATCAACCGCGTCAGCT
>RHKR01000061.1 GCA_008363265.1 Chlorobiota bacterium | reverse complement strand
AGCGAAGAACCCTTCTGGAGGTCCCGTTCACATTTTGGAAGTGGCGGCTTGTCGAAGTGGTGGTAATAAGCAATATACGCCGCTCCCAGGGCTCCACCGGCATCACCCGCGGCGGGCTGGATCCAGATATCGTCGAATATCTTTTCACGGAGCAGTATACCGTTCGCGACGCAGTTCAGGGCAACACCTCCGGCGAGAACGAGATTTTTCATTCCCGTTTCCTTACGGATGTGGCGCGCCATGCGGAGGATGATCTCTTCCGTGACCACCTGAACACTGCACGCGAGGTCCATCTCACGCTGAGTGAGGTTGGTCTCCGGTTCACGGGCAGGTCCGCCGAAGAGTTCTGAGAACTTGTCGTTGGTCATTTTCAGACCGGTGTTGTAGTCGAAATAATCCATGTTCATCTTGAACGAACCGTCTTCTTTCAGATCGATCAGATGTTTGTAGATGGCATCTACATAAACCGGTTTGCCGTAGGGGGCCAGACCCATCACCTTGTACTCGCCCGAGTTAACTTTGAATCCGGCATGGTAGGTGAAAGCCGAATAAAGCAGACCTAGCGAATGTGGGAAGTTGATCTCACCCAGTATCTTAACCCGGTTGCCCGAGCCGATGCCGTAGGAAGCAGTTGCGTACTCGCCCACTCCGTCGATCGTGAGAAAAGCTGCTTCTGTGAACTTCGAGGGAAAGAACGCGCTCGCGGCGTGTGATTCATGATGCTCGGGATAGAGCACGGTTTCCAGGAAGCCCGTCTCCTTTTCGATCAGATCGGGGATCCACAATTTCTGCTTGAGCCAGAGCGGAATGGCCATCATGAACGAGTTCAAACCCCGGCCGGGATAGCTTAAATAAGTTTCCAGAAGGCGGTTGAACTTCAGGAACGGCTTGTCGTAGAACGCTACCGCGTCAAGATCGGAAACGGTTATCCCCACTTCCCTGAGGCAATACTTCACCGCATTGGTCGGGAAGTTGTGGTCGTGCTTTTTACGTGTGAACCGCTCTTCCTGCGCCGCGGCGATCACCTCGCCGTCTTTCAGCAGCGCCGCCGCCGAATCATGATAAAATGCTGATATGCCTAGTATGTACATGTTTTTTTTATAAAGGTTACACGGATTTCAAAGAAGAGGACGCGGATACACGCAGATTAAACGGATTTTCGCGGATGTTTTCTATCATTATCAAGTACCTTTCTTATAAAAGTTGCTTTCTTGCCAAAATTAAGTACATACCCAACATCGTATTCCGTTGCCTTGAGGTAATTGAGCAATTGGGCCTCGTGCTCTGGTTGTATGGCCTCTGCTACTTTTAATTCAAGTATGATCAGATCATTTACCAGGATATCGGCTGTGTAACTGCCCACCTCAATACCTTCATAATAAACCTTGATCGGAACCTGCTTCTCGGCATCAAAACCCAGTTTTTTCAACTCATAAGCCAGAGCGTTTTCATAAACTTTCTCCAGATATCCATAACCAAGGGCAGTATGGACCCGGTAAAAAGCTCCTATGATCTCCTTTGATAATACCTCATAATACATAAAAGTTCCTCTGCGTTATCTTTCGAATAATAACAATATATCCGCGTTAATCCGTTTAATCCGTGTGTATCTGCGTCCTAAAATCCGTTGAATCTGCGAATCTGAATAATTCCTCTGCGTTAAACTGTTGAATCCGCGTGTATCTGCGTCCTAAAATCCGTGGTCTATCCTAACCTCTCGATCACTTCAGCCAATATTTTTTGCGATAACCCTGTTGCATCTGCCATCAAGGCTTTGCATTCGGTCTTCATTTTTGCTACGTATGCTGCGTCTTTGATGTCTTTCAGGTTGATGAGGACGTTCAGCACGCCGCCTTCTACGCCGGTGAGGGCGATACGCGCACCAACTGTTACATCGGTGATCGAATTGGGGTTACCATGCTTCTTCACCACTTCGCAGATCTTGATCGCTTCATAGCTGAGTTTCGCGGTGGTGAGGGGAACCTGAACGGCTTTTTTCAGTCCGGTCTGCATCGCTTCGAGGCGGACAGCTTTTTCTTCGGGATTGGATTGCGGCAGACGCATCGCTTCCATGTATTCATTGAACGCGTTGGAGTCGTCATCGATATTTTTTATGAGCTTGTCTTTTATCTCCTGAGCGCGTACGGAGAGGTCGTCTAGCATGGCATCGTGTTCACCGGTGGCTTTTTTGTAAGCGGTAAGGTTAACCACCATCGAAGCAAGTGCGGCACCGATCGCTCCGGCCATCGCGGCTACAGAACCACCACCCGGAGCGGGGGATTCCCTCGAAACCTCATCAGCGAATCCGGCAACAGAAAGAGACGAAAGGGCTTTTTCATCGTATTTGGGCAGACCGAGCACCCTCTCCTCGATCCTGAATGGGGAAACATCATTAAGACCGAGCGACTGTGACGCAGTCTTAAGCACATCCATAACGGGGATGCCCGCTGGGCGCTCCTGCCTCTTCAGATAGAAGAGCCCGCTCTCATAAAGTGCCCTGAACGGCACCATTCCAACGATCTCACTGCCGGTGATGGTTATGCCCCTTGCTTCGGCGAGCTTCTTTGCTTCCTCGTAAACATGATGCATCGAGGTGGTTTTGTAATCGGTCAGGTTGATCGAGATCTGCGCTCTGTCATATTCGGGTACCATCCAGCCGATCGCTTTGCAGTTTTTGAACTTGCCGGGGATCTTAACCGATTCACCTTCTGGTTTCTGAGGGTTGATTCCGTTCAGTTCAAGGAGTTCATAGAGGTCGAAACCGTATTTGGACTTACAGTGAGCGGCTGTTTCTTCGATCGTTGTGCCAATAAAATCATCCAGGCCGGATGGGTAGTGCCCCTCTTTGTATTTCAGAATTGTCGGTCTCTTATAATAGAACGCGCCGCTTCCGCCTGATCTGGCCGAACGCCCTTTTTCGCGCAGTTCGAACGCGATATCTGTGGCAGCCTTCACTTCACGGGTGTTAAGGTTGATATTGTAGGCGATCAGGAATTCGCGAACGCCCATTACGGTGGCACCGGCTTTGGCGTTGAATTCAACGGGGCCGTGGTCGGGCTTCCATTCCGGTTTCTTCATTTTATCTTCAAGGGCTTCGTACTCACCCTGACGGATCATCGCGAGGTTCTTCCTCTTCGGGTCACTCTGCGACAGTTCATACATGTAAACGGGGATACCGAGTTCGGAGCCTACACGCGCCGCCACTTCATGCGAAATTTTGATCGCCTCTTCGGTGGTCACGCCGCTCACGGGGATGAAGGGACAAACATCGGTCGCGCCCATCCTGGGGTGGGAGCCTTTGTGCTTCGCCATGTCGATAAGTTCGGAAGCCTTTTTGATGCTCTGAAATGCCGCCTCTGCAACTGCTTCGGGTGAGCCGATGAATGTTACAACTGTGCGGTTCATCTCGAAACCGGGGTCAACATTAAGAAGTTTTACCCCCTCAACGGCTTCGATCGCGTTGGTTATCTGTTTTATTGTATCAGGATTCTGTCCCTCGGAAAAATTGGGAACACATTCTATTATTCTTTCTTCCATCTCCGTATCCTCAAATTTCAAAAAATGCAATTTTTAAATTTAGCTAAATGGTGTTAGAAACCGCAGATATCAGGTAGATCTTACAGGATGTATGGAGCACGCGGATACACACGCTTGTCCCTCCGGGAGATTTTACGGATGAACGCAGAGTATTTAAGTCATCTCCGTGTTAATCTGTTTAATCTGCGTGCATCTGCGTCCTCTTCAATATTCCCTTCGTGACTTCGAGTCTTTGTGGTTAATTAAAAATCCCATATTCACTAAATTGGGGCTTTATTTATCAAGAAATTTGAGAGAGCCTCAATGTCAGGAAGAAGAGATTTCATAAAGAGCACGCTCGGTATCTCAGCCCTCATGCTGGCTGAACCACTGGCGCGACCGGTAGAGCAATTTTTAGGCCAAAACAGCAAAGCCACCAACCCCTGGAGAAAGGTTTACGGAAAGGTAACCTCCGACGGTAAACCCCTCGCGGGAGTGGCGGTTTCCGACAGCGCTACGATTACCGTTACCGCCGCGGATGGTACATATGAGCTCTATGCCGGTAAGAACGAAAAGTTTGTCTTTATCACCAATCCAGCCGGTCACGCGATCGCGACGAATCCCACCGGTACCGCCCGGTTCTATGAACCGCTCACTGAAGCGTCCGAAATTGAGGTGAATTTCTCCCTTACAACCTCCGGTGACGATACCCAACACTCCTTCTTTCTCCTGGCTGACCCCCAGCCTCTCGACATGGACGATATCGCACTCTTCAATCAGGAGACGATCCCAGATCTGATAGAGATGGCCGAGGGCCGTAAACACCTCTTTGGTGTGGCATGTGGTGACATTGTATTCAACGACCTGAAGCTCTTCCCCGAATACGAGAAAGCAATCAGCAAAACGAAGATCCCATTCTATCAGGTACTCGGCAATCATGATACCGACCATTCATCAGCCACGGATGAAACCTCGGCCGAGACATTCAACTGCCACTTCGGACCCGATTATTACTCGTTCAACAAGGGCGCGGTTCACTATGTGGTGATGAATGATGTTTTCTGGTTCGGGCACTACATCGGATATATCGATCAAAAACAGCTCGACTGGCTGCAGCAGGATCTGGCGCTCGTTAAACCCGGAACAACGGTCGTGGTTTTCACTCACATCCCGCCGTTCAACACGCAGCACATCCGCTACAAAAAAGAGCCTTCAAAAAGCGAGATAGTGGTTAACAGAAAACTCCTCTACGCCCTGTTGAAGCCTTACAAATCGTATATCATTACGGGCCACATGCACGAAAGTGAGTACATCGAGGAAGAAGGTGTCGATATCCATGTGGTCGGCGCGGTTTGCGGTGCCTGGTGGACGGCCCCTACCTGCTTCGACGGCACACCGAAGGGCTACGGCATCTATGAAGTGAGCGGAAACGAATTGAAATGGAAGTATAAATCAACGGGTAAACCGGCTACTTATCAGATCTCGATCCAGAAACGGGGCTCGATGAAAGACAAACCCGATGAAATCATGGCCAATATCTGGGGCTGGGACAAGTATTGCAAGGTTTTCTGGCACGAAGACGGCAAGCCGATGGGTGAAATGGAGCGGAGAACCGCGATGGATCCTGAGTCGATCTACCTCTTTGAAGGCGACAAGAAGCCGAAAAAACACACCTGGGTTGAGCCTGCTTTAACCGATCACCTCTTTTTCGCGAAACCCTCGAAAGGTGCCAAGATGGTGGTGGTTGAGTTCTTCAACCGGTGGGGTGAAAGATTCACGGCGAAGCATCAGTTGTAAATAAAAAAAAGGCAGCACTGTCTAAATATGTTTCGAGGAGAAACAACCGTGCTGCCTTCATTGATCTACCGTCCGTATTCGGACCGGTTCTTGGTTTTTACAAGTTAAAGTACATCTTGAACTCGAACGGATGAGGCATCGTGCCGATCGCGGCTATATCCTCATGTTTGAGTTTTATCCACTGATTGATCAGTTGATCGGTGAAAACGCCGCCCCTTTTGAGGAATTCGTTGTCGAGCTCGAGGGCATCAAGGGCTTCATCGAGGTTCCTGGGGAGGAAACGGAGGCGTTCCTTGTTACGGTCGCTCATGTCGAGGGTTTCGGATGGACCAAATCCCTCCG
Organism: Chlorobiota bacterium; assembly: GCA_008363265.1. GTDB lineage: Bacteria > Bacteroidota > Ignavibacteria > Ignavibacteriales > Ignavibacteriaceae > UTCHB3. Next base: position 5,318 of record RHKR01000061.1, on the reverse strand, counting down.
CTTCGGGGTCGATCTTATTTACAACACCGTCAATTCCGGCGAGAAGTATCGCGCTGAGAGCGAGGTATGGGTTGGCGGTCGCATCGGGTGGACGGTATTCGAATCTGGTTTCGTCGGGGTTGCTGATGTATCTCGGTATCCTGATCGCGGAAGCGCGGTTACCCTGTCCGTACGAAAGCACCACGGGTGCCTCGAAACCGGGGACGAGCCTTTTGTATGAATTTGTTGAAGGGTTGGTGAAAGCCGAAAGGGCTGCACCGTGCTTCAGGATCCCACCCATGAAAAACCTCGCCAAATCGTTCAAATTGGCGTATTTCCCTTTTTCGTAGAACGCGTTCTGCCCCTCTTTGGTAAGATAGAGGTGGACGTGCATTCCGTTGCCGGCCTGCTGGTACATCGGCTTCGGCATGAAGGTGATGTAAAGGTTCTGCTGGCGGGCAAAGTTCATCAGTACATACTTTGAAGTGACGATGTTATCGGCAGTTGTAAGAAGGTCTGAGAAATATGTCTCGATCTCCTGCTGGCCTCTTTCGCCCACTTCGTGGTGGTGATATTTTACATCAACGCCCGACTGTTTCAGCAGGCTGCACGCCTTGTCGCGGAAATCGTCGTAAACATCGAACGGATTGGCGGCATGGTAAGCGTTTCTGTGAAACTCTTCGGCGTGCTCGATCTCGTAGAACGATGAGGCGGTTCTCTGGTCGAACCGTGCCTTTGAGAAGATGTAGAATTCGAATTCCGGGCCCCACATCGATCTGTCGGCGCCGGTGAATTCTTTCAGAAGTTCTTCCACCTTCTTTGCCATGTGGCGGCCATCCTGTGAGAAGGGTGTTCTTGCTTCATCGGTGAGGTGGACGGTTGAGTAAAAGCTGAGTGTAGGGGCATCCCTGAAGAGGTCGATCTGCGCGGTTGCAAGGTCAGGTATCTGAACCATGTCGCTGTTCTCAACCTTGGCGAAGCCGTAACTCGAGGCATCGAAACCGACACCTTCAGTTATCAGTTTTTCGAGTATCCCGGGTCTTACCGGAAGTGAAATATGGTGAAGCCGGCCGGTAAGGTCGATCGCTTTAAGGTCTATTACCTCGATCCCCTGTTCTTCGATCATCCGGTTGCAGCGGGTAAGGAGTTCTTGTGTCATTGTCGTCTCGTATTTTTATCTATCCGGACTGTAAAATTAATACAAAAAAGTCTGAGATAAAAACGGGCCAAACCTTACTTTCTAAGGTTCCCGGGCCTGATTTCGGAAATAACGGTCTTCTATTCCTAAACATTTTAAAAATATTAGCATCTTGACCTTAATAACTTAATTACTTTAGGATTTCAAAGATTTTTTTCATTTACTGATTTTTTACTGTATTTTATGAATTCCAATGTCGTAATTTCTATTTTGTCAGTCAAATTTTCAATTGAACGATTTAATCACTTCCAGTTGTTGAAATGAGGTCAGATTGCTTAAGCATTTTTTGTTTTTTGGTTTACTTCTCCTGTTGATCGCCGCGGCAATTTTTGTTTCTTGCAATAAAAAAGCGCAGATCGCCCACGCGGCAGTTCCGGGAGACTCCGTGAAAGTTGAAAATAAAGGTAAAGGTATGAAAGAGAAGATCGTAAAGAGTGAAGAGGAATGGAAAAAGATCCTCACGGACGAGCAGTTTTACATCATGAGGCAAAAAGGAACCGAGCGCCCCTACACGGGTGAGTACTGGGACCATAAGGAAGAGGGCATCTACAAGTGCGCCGCCTGTGGTGAAGTCCTCTTCAGTTCAGAAACAAAGTTTGACTCCCACTGCGGTTGGCCCAGCTTCTACGCCCCAAACGACAGCGGCATTATCGCTGAACATGCCGACTATACATTTGGCATGATACGCACGGAAGTAACCTGCGACCGTTGCGGTGCCCACCTCGGACATGTATTCAACGACGGCCCCAAGCCGACAGGCCTGAGGTATTGCATCAATTCGGTCTCAATCAAGTTCGAGAAGAAGTGAGAATATCTTCCAACAGATCTTTGCCCGGACCTGAAAGGTAATACTTCTGGTTCGGGCTTTTTGGTTTTTCGGGCTCTGTCTGGAATAGATATTTGTTCAGATAAGGTTTTATATACTTTTCTCTGAACTTTGTTTTATCCTTCTTACCTGTTTTTTCCATCAGTTCGGCTAGCGAAACCGGATTCAGACACAGTTTTAATATCTCGATCAGAACCGGGTCTTTCACAAATTCCTTGGGGGTTTTCATCCGCCACGGATTCACCTCCCGCACAAGATCAGATTGGTCAATCGAAGTGGGGCCGAAATCGTATAATGCCTTCTTAACAAGTTGAACCTGAAACGACATGTTCGGCTCGGAGGTTCTCAATTCCAGTTCAGGATAATTCTTTAACTCTTCCTTAACCTTCTTGAAACCGGTGCCCCACTGCTCGATAAGTTTGAGTTTTCTAAAAACAGGTCCAAGTACTTTATTTCTCAACTCAGAGATCCCCGTTCCAAGGTGTTGCGGATCGAGGGTGCCCGGGAGGTATCCGGGACTGGTTATCTCGATCATATCGTTGTAGATCGCCAGCTTTATGTATCTGCCCGAGAGGGAATAATCCCTGTGAACTATCGCGTTTATTATCAGTTCTCTAACGGCTGCCAACGGGTATTCCCATTTCTCACTCCGGTAGAGCCCTTCGAGTTTTGAAGCCATTCTGATGTTTCTCTGAACAAATGCCAGCGCCTCCCCGGGTTGATGAACCAGTTCCGAATCGATGGTGCGACTGTCCAGTGTTGTTGAGAGATCATTCCCTTTGAAGGCAGCGCACTCGATCACCGCATATGGGAAATGCTCCCGCTTCATTTCACCGCCTGAAAGAAGTACTGATGCAATCGTTGGCACTAATTCACCCCGTTCCTCTTTCAAAAGTCCGAGTTTTTGCAGTGTCGTCCTGTCCGGGGATTCTCCCGTTTTTGCTTGATATTCTTTTAGAAATGAAGTCAGATCAATCGCGGAGGGCTCAATATCGAACAAAGGTGTTGAATCGAACGGTATATTCCTCTTTTTTCTTTCCAGCTCCAGCAGTATCTCCTCACTCGCGGGTCTGTTAACCGATCCGATCCGTACAAATGTTCCTTTGTTCTTGCCGGCGGATCCCAGATAGTACGGCGGATGTGAACCCGGATAGACCGCTATCCTGATAAGGTATTTCCCTTTTACATTCACTATTGAAATATCGGGGGTCACCTTCGGATGAACCAGATCGTAGATCGAGTTCGCGAGTTTTTCTTCCATTCTGAACACCTCATCCTCCGGTATGCCTGTGATCTTCCGTGATCCGTCTTCCACACCGATGTATATCTCACCGCCCGCGAGGTTGCTGAACGCTACAACGGTTTTGACNNAGGTAACTCTCTCTTTGAACTCAAGTTTTTTGCCTTCGGGTTGCTGAAGTATCTGTTCAATTTCCATAATTCACCTATTCTGATACCAAAAGATACGATACTTGGTGCATGATTCCAAATCTTGGTGCCAGCTTGGTGCTTTTTTCACTTAGTGCCACATAGATGGCGCTTGGCTACCTTCTTTTTTCTTTTGCCGGGGCGACTCAAATGGCTAAATTTGGGCTTTATTTATAATTTTACCGGAATATGAAACGCAAGATCTTCCTGCTGGCAACACTTCTTTTATCATTTTTACAGGCACAAACCATAACACCTCTCGATCCCGTTGAGTTGAGGCACAGACTTCATGCCAACCCCGAACTGACTTTCAAAGAGTTTGAGACCACCAAACTGATCAGATCACAGGTTGAATTGTTGCCCGGCATCAAGATCCACACCCCTACCGCAACGGGGCTGGTGGTTGAGTACACGGTCAACAATGGTTCATACCTCCTTTTCCGTGCCGATATCGACGCCCTTCCTGTTGTCGAAGAAACCGGTGTACCCTGGGCTTCAACGAACGGAGCGATGCACGCATGCGGACATGATGTTCACACTTCGATCTTGTACAATTTTCTCCTCCGCGTTACACAAGAGAAACCCGACCAGAACGTCATCTTCGTTTTTCAGCCGGCCGAAGAAGGGGGCGGTGGTGCCGATATTATGATCAAAACGGGTGTTTTCGATAAGTTCAACATCACAAAAGCTTTCGCGCTTCATGTAACCGATGATTTTATGAAGGGGGAGATCGCTTCCACAAAAGGGACACTCTTCGCCGCTTCGAACGCGGTATCGATCGATTTCTTCGGGAAGCAGTCGCATGTAGCTTTCCCCGAAAAAGGGATAAACGCTTTTGATGGACTGATGCTCTTCATCCAACGGACCAAGGAGGCGGTAAAGAACTCGGGCAAGACGATACTTTTCGGATACGGTAAAATTACATCGGGCATTGCCCGCAACATAGTGCCGCCATCTGCGAAATTCGACGGCACACTCCGCGCCTTGAAGGTTGAAGATTACCGCTGGTTCCTCGGTGAAATGGAGAGGATCGCGCTTGAAGTCGAAAAAGAGACCGGCGTGAAGTGCAAACTGAACTATGACAACAACCCCTATGTGGAAGTGAATGTTGACGCGACTCTTTACGATCAACTGAAACCCTCACTCGAACAAAAATTCAAATTCATCGACTGCGGTTACCGCTTCACAGGCGAGGATTTCGGTTTCTTCTCGAAGAAATACCCCGCCTTCATGTTCTGGCTCGGTACTTCCACCGGAGAAAACCACGGATTGCACACGCCAAAATTCCTTCCCGGGGATGATATTATCAAGCTGGGGGCTGAAGTGTTTTGGGAGATATTAGAATATTCAAAAAAGTGAGCAGTATTAGCCGGAACTTATAGATACTGTTAAGTAATACCTGGCCACTGCAATGGTCAGGTTTTTCTATTTCAAATACTGTTGATAGTACTCTTCGAATGACATACCCTTGAAATTTTTCAACCTTCCCCCTTTCGATTGAATTTCGCTAATTACAGAACCAATTTCCTCCGGCGAAAGCTCTCCCTCATCATATGTCTGTTTGAGAATGGCAATGGTCCCGAAATTTGATAAATCGTGCTGCTTCGCGATTTTGATCGCCGCAAGATCATCAGTGGAGATTGAGCAATTTAGCTCTATCGCGCAGAGGATTACATCAGTTTCTCCCCTGTCGATCCTGTCGCCAAGCTCACTTAGAAATTCAGGATCATGTTTGTCGTAGTCCGGAACAAGTGCTTTACACTTGGAAGTTATCTCCGTTATGGTGATACTACTTTTACTGCTCGAGGTTGCTTCTTTGATAACAGATTCCGGAACAAGTATCTCGTAATTGTCGAACAGAAAATCCTGAAGTATTTCCCTGAATGA
>RHKR01000060.1 GCA_008363265.1 Chlorobiota bacterium | reverse complement strand
GTCAGGTGAACAACAGGCACCGCAATATATTCACAAAAAGGCCAATTAGACAACATAAAGGAAACGATGATGAATGAAAACGAATTAAAATTGATGCTTATTAACGCCAAACTCAGAGTTCTGGATGTAAGACCCACCCTCGCGCAGGGTGTTGATCCATTCCACCTTATAATGGGTGAAATCTCCAAACTTCAGGATGGTGAAGTACTCCACCTTATCAACGGCTTTGAACCAAAACCACTTTACAACGTCCTCGGCAGCAGAGGTTATGAACACTTCACTGAAGAAGCGGATGGTGTTTATAATGTCTACTTTTTTAAGGCTGTCACACAGTCCACGGCCAATGGCATAGCCACAAGCGGGCAATGGCATAGCCACAAGCAGGTAACGGGTAACGCGCAACGGGAAACGGGTAACGAATCTGCCCCTCTCCCAGACAAAGTGGTCGAACTCGACGTCCGTGGAATGGAACCACCCGAGCCGATGATGGCAATACTTCAGAAGATCCATGAGCTCGATGAGGGTACAGTACTTCTCGTCCACCACCACCGTGAACCGATGATGCTTTATGAGAAACTGGAGCAGATCGGCTGGCAGGCAATCGCCAACAAGATCGAGGAAAACTACTATAAAGTGGTTATAACGAGGAAGGCGAACTAAAATGGTACCCGGTCTCGCGACCAAAATGTCACCCTCGTTCAAACTGGTCGGCGATATTCTCGCTGCTGGCGGCGGTTGTTATGATGATTGTGGATCACACCTCTCTGAAGGGGCACCACTTTTCGCCGGTCGCGCTGGCAGTAACCCACCTTATGGTGTTGGGATGGATAGCACTTACGATATTCGGGGCCATATTCCAGCTGATAGCCATTATTCTTAAGGTAAAACTGTGGTCGGAAAAGCTGGCATTCATTCAGTATGCATTTCACATGTCGGGGATGATACTACTGGTATATTCGTTTTACAACTTCAATTTCACAGCCGTAATGGTTGTCGCCGGAAGTTTGCTGATGACGGCGGTAATCATTTTTCTGATTAATCTTGGAGTAACACTTGCGCAGGGAGAGAAGAGAAACCTGACCGGTATTTTCCTTGTAGCCTCAAACATATACCTCTTTTTCACTGTGCTGCTCGGACTTTTGCTGGCGATCAATCTCGGCCACCCCTTTCTGCCTGGCGATCACCTGAAACTGCTGACAGTTCACGCGCATCTTGGGATAGCGGGCTGGATCGGCATGGTGATAGCGGGGGTTTCGATGAAACTTATCCCGATGTTCACCCTTTCCCATGGTTATTCGGTTAAACCGGCGTGGCTGGTCTTCATCTTCCTTAACAGCGGATTACTCGGGTTTTCACTTTCAAGAATTGCCGGTTTCTCCGAAGCAGGTGATTACATCTTTGTACCACTTATAGCGCTGGCGTTTCTCATATTCTTCTATCAGATACTTCTGATCCTGAAGAAAAGGATGAAGAAGAACCTCGATCTGGGGATAAAGTTCTCGGTGTTCGCTTACACGGCACTGGTAACAGCACTTCTCGGTGGGGTTTCGTTCCTTTTCATGTCGAACGGAAACGCAACTGAAGAGATGAACCTGACATTGGTTTACGGTTTTATTGTGATCTTCGGCTTTATCAGTCAGCTGATCATGGGACAGATGTACAAGATAATCCCCTTCCTGATCTGGTTCCACTATTACAGCAGCAAGGTTGGACTGAAGAAGGTGCCACTTCTGAAAGACCTCTATAACCGGAATATTTCAAAGGCACAATATTACACAACGAATTTAGCGATATTCGTAACTATAGCCGGCATGCTTCTCAATCATGAAACGGTTCTCCTATCGGGGCTCTTGGTCTATCTTTTGGGAGCAATCCTGTTCAGTTACAATATCCTTTCAACATACAACCGGAGATCAGATGATACCGTCACAGGATGATGTTTTTAATGTACTTTCAAAGGTTATCGATCCCGAACTGGGATTGAATATCGTAGAACTTGGTCTCGTCTATTCTGTCATTATCAGAGAAGATGTTATTTTGGTGAAGATGACCCTTACAACTCCAGGATGCCCGATGCATGACAGCATTCTGGAGTGGGTGGAACGCTACCTGAAACAGGCTTTTAACGCGTACCGTATTTTCATCGACCTCGTCTGGGAACCGGCATGGACCCCACAGATGATGTCGCCCGAAGCGAAGCATAAACTGGATCATATGTTTGAGTAGAACTTCGGAACCCCCGGTACTTCGGTACTTCGGTACTTCGGTACTTCGGTACTTCGGTACTTCAGAATCCCGGTACTTCGGTACTTCGGTACTTCAGAATCCCGGTACTTCGGTACTTCGGTACTTCGGATAAACCGTGGAACAATTGAATTGATTAATTAAAGGAATAAAAATTATGGCAACTACAGACTTAAACGGCAACCTGGCCGGACTCGTTACTTATTCAGACAGCGCGATCGTAAGCCGTCAGCTCATCAAGAACGCTTCAGGAAATGTAACCCTGTTTGCTTTCGACAAGGATGAAAACCTTACTGAACACACCTCTCCATACGAAGCCCTCGTTAACATCGTCGAAGGTAAAATGGAGATCAAGATAGGCGGCGAGCCTTATGTTGTGGATTCAGGAATGATCATCAAACTCCCTGCCAATGTCCCTCACGGACTCGTGGCACTGGAGAAAACCAAGATGATGCTGATAATGATAAAAGGCTGATCCGGTAATTATTTTGACCGGCGTTGAGGCTGCTTCGGCGGCTTTGACGGCGGTCTTTTTATTTTAAAGTGATAGTTTTATCTCTTTCACCGCTGTGAATGCATCAATGGCATCGGCGGCAACGGGAGTGAGTTTTGAGTTGAGGTGCTGCTCGTTGATCATAAGGTCTGCGAGAGTGGTCTGCTTCAGAACTCCGTCAACCACGCGCTGGATCATGCTCCATAGGGAGCGGACCGAGCAGTCGATCTCGTGAGTGCAGGCCAGATCCATCCCTGAGTGATCGGTGCAGAAGGTGTTGTCGAAAAGTTTACCCCCAAGATCGGTCATTACATCAGCAACAAGTATCTTATCGGGAGTCCGGGAGAGTTTATACCCACCCCTCTGTCCCCTTTCAGAATCGATATAGCCACCCATCCGGAGAATCCTTAGAAGTTTAGCAGCATTGGCTGTGCTTAACCCCTCAGCCTCGGCAAGTTCGGGAATGGTCATACCCTCCCCTTGCGAGTTCTTCGCTATCCTGAGGAGCAGTCGTAAACCATATTCTTCTTGTGAGCTGAATTTCATTTTATTCCATTAAATTTGAATATGATCCATAAGCATTGCCTGCTTATGGACCATACTCGAATATTTATCGTTACTATCCTTTATACACCGGTATCTTTGAGCCGCACATCTTTGCGTGTAAAACTTTCTCAAAGGCCTCCGGAGGAATTGACGGGCCCTGGGATGAGCAGTGCTTCTCGAAGACGACCATCAGTTCCTGAGCGATCTGTCCGGCCGAAAAACCTTCAATATTGAGTCTCGGCATGAAGTAGGCAACTTCACCATCCTTGAAAAGTGCAACTGATGGTGAAGAAGGCGGAAAACCTTTAACAAATGATCTCAGCTTATCCACGGCATCCCTCTCCTGTCCGGCAAAAACCGTATAAAGTTTATCAGGGATGATCCTGTGCTGAAGAGCGAGGGAGACGCCCGGTCTCGCTGAACCCGCTGCACATCCGCATACTGAATTGATCATGAAGAGTACTGTCTTTCCCGGGTTGTTAAGGATCGCGTCCTCAACCTGATCCGGGGTTAATGCTTCCTCAAATCCCACGGCCACGAGCTCATCCCTGAAGGGCTGAACAGCTTCCTGATCGTACATTGGGGGTTTATAAGCGTTTAACATAACTATTTCCTTCCAAGCTAATGCTTATTCTTGAATCTCTGCCTTTAGGCAGGTTAAAAATCAAAGGAACCCGAGTTCCAGTTGCGCCACTTCGCTCATCATATCCTTGTCCCATGGCGGTTCAAAGACGAGCTTTATCTTCACATCATTTATCCCTTCTATCCCCTTAAGTTTCGTTTCAACCTCGGCGGGGAGGCTTTCAGCAACGGGACACATGGGGCTTGTAAGCGTCATTTCAACCACCAGGTTGCCTTCAAGGTCGAACTTAAGGTGATAGATGAGGCCAAGCTCCCAGATATCAACAGGGATCTCGGGATCGTAGATGGTTTTAAGTGTGGCTATTACTTTGTCTTGCAAAACTTCAATGTTTTCTCTGGTCACAGGTCACTCCGTACTGACTGCTGTATCTTGACTGTGAAGCGCGGCGTGCATTGTATGCCAAGGCAGACTCGCGCATTTCACCCTTACCGGAAAATCCCTTACTCCCTGAAAAATTCCGAGTTTTCCCATCTCCTCGATCACCTCTTCATCGGTAAGTTTACCGGTCACGAGATCGTGGAATTTCCCGAAAAGGTCTTCCGCTTCCGCGACTGTTTTACCCTTAAGTTCGGCGGTCATTATCGACGCCGATGACTTTGAGATGGCGCAACCGTTCCCCTCGAACGAAATGTCTTTTATCACGCCGTCAACCACATTGAGATAAACCCAGACATGGTCGCCGCAAAGGGGGTTCAACCCCTCGGAATGGTGGGAAGGGATCTCAATTTTTCTGAAATTCCTCGGATTTTTGTTGTGATCGAGGATCACCTGCTGATAGATATCTTTTAATTCGTCGTTCATCAGGCAAAAACCTCAATAACTTTCTTTATAGCGGCCGCGGCGCGGTCGATATCTTCTTTTGTATTGTAAAATCCAATGGATGCCCTCGAAAGAGCCGGAACTCCGAACCTTTTCATTACCGGTTGCGTGCACATGTGTCCGGTTCTGATCGCCACGCCTTCCATGTCCATAATTGTACCGACGTCATGAGGGTGAACACCTTCGAGTTTGAAAGAGAACACGCTGCTCTTGTGCGCGGCATTTCCCACGAGGGTTACACCTTCGATCGCGTTGAATGTCTGTTCCATATAGCGATAAAGTTCACTCTCATAAACTCTGATCGCGTCAAGTCCGATTCCGTTCACATAGTCGATGGCGTATCCCAATCCGATGGTATCGGCAATGTTGGGGGTTCCCCCTTCGAACTTGTACGGGAGCTCGTTATAGATCGTCTTATCGAAAGTTACGGAAACGATCATGTCACCGCCACCCTGCCATGGGGGCATCTGCTGAAGGAGTTCTTCCTTTCCCCACAGCGCGCCGATGCCGGTCGGACCGTAAAGTTTATGACCCGAAAAAACATAGAAGTCGCAACCGATCGCCTGTACATCAACTTTGAAGTGCTGCACAGCCTGCGCGCCGTCTATAAGCACCTTGGCACCGGCCTCGTGCGCGAGTCTCGTTATCTCTTCAACAGGATTTTCCGTCCCAAGGGTGTTTGAGGCATGAACAACGGAAACGATTTTAGTCTTTTCGTTGAGGAGGTTTCTGAACTCATCCATTATCAGTTCACCGTTATCGTTAACGGGGATCACTTTGAGTTTCGCGCCGGTGACCTCACAAAGCATCTGCCAGGGAACAATGTTGGAGTGGTGCTCCATTTCAGAGACGATTATCTCGTCACCTTCTTTAATAAACTTCCTGCCATATGAGTTGGCCACAAGGTTGATCCCCTCGGTGGTTCCCCTTACAAAGATCACCTCTTTGGTTTTAGGCGCGTTCAGGAAGTGCTGAACTTTCACACGGGCTTTTTCATACTCATCGGTAGCCTTCTGGCTGAGGAGGTGAACCCCCCGGTGAATGTTCGAATTGTAGCCTTTGTAGTAATCCGAAAGTACATCGATCACCTGCTGAGGCTTCTGGGTGGTTGCTGCGTTGTCGAGATATACGAGCGGTTTTCCGTGTACCGACTGATGGAGGACCGGGAAATCTTTCCTGATCCTCTCAATATCGAATTGTGTATTAACCGTCGTGGTTGTTTCTTCGGTCATTTAATTTTCTTCTTTATTTGCTCAGCTTTACCGCGACACGGTCTTCGATACGCCCTCTGACCTCATCGATCGAGATCGTATGTACAGCATCGTTGGCAAAGGCATTTATTATCATTGCTTTGGCGAGTTCCTCACCGATCCCGCGGGCTCTCAGGTAGAAGAGTGACTCTCCGCTGAGTCTTCCGATCGTCGCGCCGTGCGAACATTTTACATCGTCGGCGAAGATCTCGAGCTGCGGTTTGGTGTCGACCCGCGCGTCATCTGAAAGGATAACGTTCTTGTTCTCCTGGAACGCGTTGGTCTTCTGTGCATCTTTCTTCACATAGACCTTGCCGTTGAAGACGGCGCGGCTTGAGTCGTCAAGAACGCCTTTGTACATCTCATGGCTCTCGCAGTTAGGCATCGCGTGATCGATAAGCGTGTGGTTATCGATGTGCTGCTCGCCATGGCCGAGGTAGAGTCCGTTCAGGGTTACGTGACCATACTCGCCGTTGAAGCGGGCGTTAAGATCGTTTCTAACGAGCGTTCCGCCGAAGTTGATGTTATATGAGGAGTAATTGCTCTCTCTCTCAACATCGATCTCAGTGGTTGAGATGTGGAATGCCTTCTCACTCTCTTCCTGTATTTTTACATGCTCGAGAATACCGTGCTCATCGACATATGTTTCAGTAACCGAGTTGGTGAAGTAAACGCTGTCACCTTCGGCGTAGTAAGATTCAACCACTTTGGCGATGGCATTCTTTCCGATAACGAAGAGGTTCCTCGGCTGGATCAGGAGGTTGTCGCCGCCCGAGTTCACATAGAGAACCTGAACCGGTTTATCAAGCGCCTTGCCCGATTTTACTTTCAGGAATACACCATCGTTGATGTAGGCGGTAGAAAGCGCCGTGAAGATGCTGTTTTCGATCTTCGCGAACTTGCCGATGTAGTTGTTAACCTCTTCAGGATACTTCACTATCGCGGTCTTCAGATTGCAGAGGGTTATGCCGGGGGCATCCACTTCATCTGAATTCGCGGAATCATAAACGCCGTTTATGAAAACGATAGTGTAAAAGTTTTCCCTGTTGAAGAGGTATTTCTCAAGATCGATCTTCGGTGCCGTGGGTACATTCACTATGATATCGTCGAACTTGTGGGCAAGTATCGGGGTAACATTAGTGTACTTCCACTCTTCATCCTTCAGGGTCGGGAACTTGAGTTCAAGAAATTTCTCGAGGGCTACCTTCCGTGTCTGATGTATCGGAAGTTTACTCTCACCGTTAAGATTGGCTTCGAACTTCTTGAAGCTCTCGGCATACCATTTTTTGAATTCTGCTGTGTTGCTCATCTGTTGACCGCCTTACACTGCCATGAATTCGTCAACATGATCTTTCACCCAGTCATACCCCTTTTCTTCGAGGAAGAGAGCGAGTGATTTGTCGCCCGACTTGATGATCCTGCCCTTGTAAAGAACATGCACGAAATCAGGTACGATGTAGTCGAGCAGTCTCTGATAGTGTGTAACAACGATGAAAGAGTTGTCCTCTTTTCTTAACGCGTTTACGCCGTTCGCCACGATCCTGAGGGCATCGATATCGAGACCTGAATCTGTTTCATCGAGCACAGCAAGCTTTGGATCAAGTACTGCCATCTGGAAAACTTCATTTCTCTTCTTCTCGCCGCCGGAGAAACCTTCGTTTACAGAGCGGTTAAGGAGATCCTGAGGCATCTCAACGAGTTTCATCTTCTCTTTCATCATCTTAAGGAAGTCCATCGCGTCAAGCTGCTCTTCGCCCCTGTATTTCTTTATCTCATTAACGGCGTTTTTCAGCAGATTAACATTCGAAACACCGGGGATCTCGATCGGGTACTGGAACGCGAGGAACAGTCCCTCTCTGGCCCTGTCTTCGGGTGCCATGTCAAGGAGGTCTTTACCGTTGAAGGATACCGAACCCTCAAGCACTTCATACTCTTCCCTTCCGGCGAGTACCTGAGCAAGCGTGCTTTTTCCGGAACCGTTGGGTCCCATGATGGCATGAACCTCACCCGGTTTCACGGTCAGGTTAATGCCCTTTAAAATCTCTTTGCCGTCGATGGCAGCTCTTAAATTCTTTATCTCGATCATCTTTTCATTTCCTTTCAAAATTATTAACCTACACTGCCTTCGAGGCTGATACTTAAAAGTTTCGTTGCTTCAACGGCGAACTCCATTGGGAGTTCCTTGAACACTTCCTTACAATATCCGTTCACGATCATGCTCACGGCATCCTCGGTCGAAAGGCCCCTCTGATTCAGATAGAAGATCTGATCGGCACCGATCTTTGATGTGGTGGCTTCGTGCTCAACGGTAGCTGAAGGATTGCTCACTTCGAGGTATGGGAACGTGTGGGCGCCGCATTTGTCGCCGATAAGAAGTGAGTCGCACTGCGAGTAATTTCTGGCATGTTCAGCCTTCTTACCGATCCTCACAAGACCACGGTACGTGTTGTTGCTGAATCCGGCCGAGATACCTTTGCTCACGATCGTGCTTTTGGTGTTCTTGCCGATGTGGATCATCTTCGTGCCGGTATCGGCCTGCTGCATGTTGTTGGTAACAGCGACCGAGTAGAACTCACCTATCGAATTGTCGCCGGAGAGGATGCAGCTGGGATATTTCCATGTGATCGCTGAACCGGTCTCAACCTGAGTCCATGATATCTTCGAGTTAACACCTTTGCAGAGTCCGCGCTTGGTAACAAAATTGTAGATACCGCCTTTACCCTGCTTGTCACCCGCATACCAGTTCTGAATGGTCGAGTATTTTATCTGGGCGTTATCCATTGCCACAAGTTCAACCACGGCGGCGTGGAGCTGATTTTCGTCCCTCATCGGGGCGGTACAACCTTCGAGGTAGCTCACATAAGAGTACTCATCGGCCACGATAAGGGTTCTTTCGAACTGACCGGTATTCGCGGCGTTGATCCTAAAGTAGGTTGAAAGCTCCATCGGGCATCTCACACCTTTCGGGATGTAAACAAATGAACCGTCGCTGAATACTGCTGAATTGAGGGCTGAGTAGAAATTGTCAGCGGCCGGAACAACCGAACCAAGATACTTCTTTACAAGATCTGGATGCTCTTTTATCGCTTCTGACATTGAACAGAAGATAATACCGAGCTCTTTTAATTTTTCTTTGTAGGTGGTTGCAACCGATACTGAGTCGAACACGGCATCAACCGCGACATTGGCGAGCAGTTTCTGCTCTTCGAGGGGGATACCCAACTTTTCGAAAGCGCTCAGAATTTCGGGATCCACTTCATCAAGACTGTTGAGTTTCTTCTTCTGCTTCGGCGCGGAATAGTAACTGATCTCCTGGAAGTCAACGGGTGGGTAGTCAACATTCGGCCATTGTGGTTCATACATCTTAAGCCACTGGCGGTAAGCCTTCAGACGCCATTCAAGCATCCATTCAGGCTCCTCTTTCTTCTCAGAAAGAGCACGTATTACATCTTCATTTAGCCCGGGCTTGAAGGTATCAGAATCGATCTCAGTTACGAATCCATATTTGTATTCCTGATTCGCTAATTCTTCAATCTCATTGATCTCGGTATTGCTCATTCAATTTCCTTGTGTGTAAAAATTTCAAAATCCAATATCTAAACTTATCGAATCTATACAAAAAAGTCAAGATTAACTTCAAAAATTTTAACAAAAGGTGAGGGAATACAGTTCCCGGAGAGGAACTAAAGAACAAAAGAACCCAAGTGCGCCGCGGCGCATTAAGAAATTCTCCTTTCAATTGTTCTTGAGT
>RHKR01000596.1 GCA_008363265.1 Chlorobiota bacterium | reverse complement strand
CGGTTTCTCAAGAAGCACTGATAATGGAGCGACATTCTCAACTTATCAGATACTCTCAACCGGGGGTATTTCAAATCCTGCACTTCTTTCTACCGGAAACGGTGACATGCTGATGGCGGTACAGGAGAAGAACCTGAACAACACCAAACTTTTGCTGATCAGGTACTCTTCCTCATCAGGCCAGTGGCACGATACGACGGTAGCACTATCCGGAACAGATATTATCCGCAACCCTAAACTCTACAGGCAGGCCAACGGTATTATCCACCTGATCTACAAAAAAATACGGTACACCATCGGCGGCTACAGGAATTCCGACCTCTACAGAATTTCCAGCACTAATTCCGGAGTCACATGGACTGCCCCAACGCAACTTACCAGATTCATGGGTGAGGACACAAATCCAAACATAAACCCGCAATCTGTGATTCCGCTCGTCATCTTTTCAAGTTACAGGCAAATGCCTAACGGGAAAATACACCTTTGGTGGGGGAATTGCACTACATTGTACGATGATGACGCCCCACCCGTGATATACTCAGCACGAATGATCCCAACAGTTCCTGTTGAGGGAGATTCGGTTTCTATTTCAGTTTACGCCGGCTATCACAAACCGGGATTGACCGGAAAGATCGAGGGCACTCTGAATTCGCAACCGGTTCAGTATCCTTTGTACGATGACGGGCTGCACAACGATTCGCTCGCCGGTGACGGAATATTCCGCGGATTCATTAAGGTGGCTGCAAAGGGAGATTTCGCGCAGCTTCACGCGGCTATTCAGGGAGGAAACAATTTTCTGAGCAGCCAGACCTTCTCCTGGTCGATACTGCTCGATGGAGTCTGGCCCGAGACAGCATTCTACACCGGCAGGATCTGGGTTCCCTTCGGCAGAAACGGTGTAATAGCAGACGCGACAGTAAACGGGAGATCAGGACTTTTCTTTGACTCAATCAG
This sequence comes from Chlorobiota bacterium, assembly GCA_008363265.1. GTDB lineage: Bacteria > Bacteroidota > Ignavibacteria > Ignavibacteriales > Ignavibacteriaceae > UTCHB3. The sequence continues at coordinate 1,870 of RHKR01000596.1, read as the reverse complement.
CACAATATTCTCGAACGGTTTTGCGCTTACAGCGTTAAAGGATGGTGCGGTGTGGGGTGCTGCCAATATGTCGGCCTCAAGGATCGATGATTTCCTCCCCGGACCTGTCGGGGCATCACTTCAGGATCCCAGACTTGGAATTTACCGTGTGGCACAGGTAACCACAATGGCATCTACGATCCCATCGACCTGAACAACAACGGTATCTGGGAGCCAAACGAAGACATGCCCGAGATACTCGGCGAAATATCCTACTGGTGCATTTATAATGACGGAGTACCGAAAGAATTGAGGCGTTATCCGATCGATCCAACCGGAATTGAAGTGCGGCAAACCATATACGCGTTTCCAAACTCTTCTTCGCAGGAAGTGCGTAATGCTGTTTTTATCCGTTATGAGATCGTGAACAAAGGTACTGTGGTTCAGATACTTCCCGAAGCTTATTATTCGATGTGGAGCGATACGGACATGGGTGAGTACACCGATGACTTGTATGGAACCGATACGCTCCGAAACAGCATGTATTTTTATAACGAAGGGAGCGACGGCTCTTTCGGTGTAAACCCGCCCTCCGTGTTTCACACGATCCTTTTCGGGCAGCCTGTTTTTGTTCCGGGTGTATCGTTCACTGATGTAAACAATAACGGGGTGTACGATCCCGGGGTTGACATTCCCCTTGATACCGCACGGGTACCGATGGGTGAACCGTTTACCGAAAAACTGCTCCCGGGTGCAATGAACTTCGGCAGCACTTCCACCCAACACTATCTTTCGGCCCATCCGACACATGGTGACCCTCAGACCGTGAATGAGCTGAGAAGTTACCAGCAAGGAAGGCAGAAGAACGGACTGATAATCGACCCTTGCACCTGGCCATACGGACAGGTTTACTCCGATTCGTGCGCCAGGATACCGGGCAGATTTCTCTATTCGGGTGATCCTGTGACGCACAAGGGATGGCTGACAAATACACCTACAGATCAGCGGGGGATGGTTAACGCCGGGCCATTCAATCTGAACGCCGGTGATTCAATTACTTTCCACACAGCCATAGTGATAGGGCGTGGTACTAATGAGTTGAATTCGATCACGGTTACCCGTGCGGCTATCGATACGATCTTCTCCCGGTTCGGCGCGAAACATCACTTCTACCCGACCGGTGTTAAAGAAGTGGCGGGGGTTCTTCCGGATGAATACAGGCTTTATCAGAACTACCCCAATCCGTTCAATCCCGAAACTGAAGTGAGGTTCGCTATCCGGGAGAGGAGCAAGGTTACAATGACGGTTTACGATATCCTCGGCGGCAAAGTGGCAGACATTTTAGTCTCTGAACTCGAGAGGGGAGAATACCGGCACACTTTTAACGGAAAGGGACTTTCATCCGGTGTATACTTCATCAGGTTTGAGGCACGGTCAGTCACAACCGGTGTTGAATTCACCAAAACCATAAAGGCAGTGTTGCTGCAATAAAAATATTTTTTGCACAGTTCTTGTTTTTAAAAGTTTAAAAGGTTACATTAGAAATCCCTTTCAGAAATTTTTTGTGATCGGGAAATGATAGCCGGGTGGACGCCGAAGTTGGAGAGTCGGGGCGGACTGTAAATCCGTTGGCTTACGCCTTTGGGGGTTCGAATCCCTCGCCACCCACAAAAGAACTGGAGAAATGCGGGAGTAACTCAGTGGTAGAGTCACAGCCTTCCAAGCTGTTGGTCGCGGGTTCGAGTCCCGTCTCCCGCTCTGAGAATTTATGATGAAAGTAGGCTTTAGCTGCTTTCATTTTTTTTATGTTTAGTCAGGCTGACGTAGCTCAGTTGGTAGAGCACATCCTTGGTAAGGATGAGGTCACCGGTTCAATCCCGGTCGTCAGCTC
>RHKR01000595.1 GCA_008363265.1 Chlorobiota bacterium | reverse complement strand
GTTGTCGGTGACGACGACTTTAACCCCGGCTTTTTCGGTGAGCTGTTCGATCAATTTTAAGTACTCTTCAGGCGGCATGTTCGGGGCAGAACCACCGCTGGTGACATGCACACCGATGATCCTCTCACCCTTTGGGGCGAGGCTTTTCCTGATCTCAGATACGGTATTTTTTTCTTCATCAGTTAAGTGAATCTCTGTTGCGTCATCTACTAGACTACCACCTGCCGCTTTAACGAACTCAAGGCACCATGCGGCTTCACTTTTAACTGAAGCATCATCCCCCCTTGTCAGGGTTTTAGTTCCGGTCAGCAAATGATACAGCTTTCTGCTGGTTCCAAATTTTCTTTTTATCCCTCCGATCACTGAAGCATAGGCCAGGGTTTCGTTCGGCAACAGCATAAAAATATCCGTGAAACGGTAATACCTCAGGAAGTGTCCCAGATCCATTATCTTCTTCAATCCCCTGCCAAAATCGTCCCAAACCAGAATATTATCAACGAACGGATTCCCTGTAAAGATATCACGCGTGTAACTTCTTACCAGTACCGACACTTCACACCCGGGGAATGACCTCTTCAATTCCCGCGGAATGGGAGTAGCCAGAACGGTATCACCTATCCTGTCGATCCGGGCTATGAGGAATTTTCGCTTCTCGGTCATTTTACGGAAATTGCGTTATCTTTCTTTTTGAATTTTGAAATTTAGGAAAAAACCTTCAATTACATGAAAAAAGCCGACTTTAATTACATCGACCACTACAAACGTGACGCCGAGGAATTTGATTATTTCGAGCATCGTTCAGGTGCGACCGCACATGATGAGCGGCGTGTCAGGGAATACATAATCTCCGAAGTTGATGTAAAACAGGGTCTCGTTCTCGATGTCGGTGCCGGCAGTGCCTGGGTGGCCGAGAAATTCACAAGGAAAGGTTTTGAAGTGGTGTCGATGGACATTTCACTGAAAAACCTGATAAAAGCGAAAGAAAAAGTACCCGGCACACTCCATTCATGTGTAAGCAGCGATGCCTTCAAACTCCCCTACAAAGACGGTTCATTCGACCTCGTGATCGCCAGCGAGGTGATCGAACATGTTTACGATCCTGAAGGTTTTGTAAAAGAACTTTCACGCGTTCTGAAAAAAGGGGGACAACTGATAATCACCACCCCCTACAAGGAAAAACTCCAGTATTCACTCTGTATACATTGCAACCAACCAACCCCTTTACACGCGCACATTCACTCTTTCGATGAAAATATTCTGACGTCTTTCTTCAGATCGGTCGAACACTCTGCTCTTGAGTGGGCGACATTCGGCGACAAAGTGTTGATCTTCCTGAGGACCTATGTATTTCTACAGATCTATCCCTTTTTTCTCTGGAAATTCGTCGACGCCATCTATGTATTTCTTTTCAGGAAACCGGCACACATAATTATCAAGTGCACCCGCTGATCAGTTGAAGTGGTGCCTCACCCTTTCAAATTCGGCTTCCCAATTAAGTTCTTGGTGCGCTTTACGGGCATTTTCGGAAATAATTGCTCTGCTCGCGGAGTCTGAAAGTTCCATTATTGCGCCCACCACCGCATCAATATCTTCAGGATCGGCATATTTTCCCACTCCGTATTTATCAATTATCTGCATCATCTGGGGCAGATTGCTCGCAAGAACGGGTATCCCCGCCGCGATGTACTCAAACATTTTATTGGGAAGAGCGTAATAGTAACTTT
>RHKR01000059.1 GCA_008363265.1 Chlorobiota bacterium | reverse complement strand
CTCCAGCTCGACCTTCCCTTTCTCCAGGGGCATCTCGTACGTCTCGAAGTAGGCGAGCTTCTTCCGGGTCTCCTCGAGATCGCGCTCCTGGTCCTTGATCTGGCGGTTCTCCCGTTCGAGAAGGATGTTCTCCGTCTCGGTGTGGAGCTCGCGCCGCTTGTACATCCCCTGGAGCTGTTCGAGGTTTACCCGGGCGTCAACGAGTCCTTCCTCTCCCTTCCGGATGGCCTTCTTCTTCTCCTCGTGCTTCATGGCAAGATCCTGGACGGATCCCTCCTTACGCAGTCTCGCCTGCGCGAGCTCCTTCTTGAGTTTTCCGAGCGACGACTCCTGCTCGACCTGCAGGGTGGCGAGATCCGCCCGCGCCTTGTCGAGCTTCAGCTGGGCCTCGTCGATCGCGTTCTGGGCGCTTGAGACCGCCTTCTGGAGGTCCCGCTTGTCGAACTTCATCAGGATATCCCCCTCCTTGACGGTCGACCCCTCAGGGGCGAGCTTGAGGAGGATGAGGTTCCCGGAATATTCGTCCGGTTCCACGGAGATCTCAGTCTTGTCCTGCGCCTTGAAGGTGCCGGCGAGGTCGATCTCGATCGGGAGGTCCTTCTTCTCGACGGTCGCCGTCAGGGCCCCTTTTTCCCGCGCGGGCGCGGGGGAAGGGGCGGCCAGAAGCGACGCGGCAAGGACGGCGGAAACGCGGAATCGGCTCATCGGGCCTCCTTAGGTATCCGGATATCCGGGGATGTGGCGGGGGGTGTCATGGATGACAGGAAAGTAACGGCCGACCGGGCCGTCCGTTGACCGGAAAATCGTCCCTAAACGAAAATCGGCTCCTTGTACCGGCCGAACACCTTTTCCATGGCGGTGATGATCTCCCCCTCGGTGCAGTAGGCACGGGCGGCGTCGAGAATGAAGGGGAAAAGGTTTTCTTCCTTGGCCCCGGCGGTCTTGGCCCCGGCGGTCCCGGCGGCGGCGCGCGAGAGGGCGTCGAGGCGCTTTCGCGCGCTCGCGTTGTTCCGGGTCTTCTTGAGGCGCGCCAGGCGCGCGGCCTGGTCCCGCTGGGCCTTGAGCTCAGCGAGCTTCGCGGACTTCTCGGTCGCAGGGAGGCTGGAGGCCATGACCTCCTTCACCCGCGCGTTGACCTGGTCGAGGGTGAGTCGAGCGGGGGGAGCCGTGCTCCCGTTCAGCAGCTTGTCGACAGGATAGCGGCTGTTTTCGTGCCTGTGGTGATAGTTGTGGCGGTATTGGCGCTGATAAGCTGGGTGGTTATCGGCGGACCTGACCAGTTCACCCACGGACTTCTGGCACTCGTAACCGTGCTCGTGATTGCCTGCCCCTGCGCACTCGGTCTGGCCACACCCACAGCGATAATGGTCGGCATTGGAAAGGGCGCAGAACAGGGAATTCTTATAAAAGATGCAGAAAGTCTCGAACTGGCGAAGAAAATGAACGCGATCGTGCTCGACAAAACAGGGACCATAACCGAAGGAAAACCGGTGGTTACGGCGATCGAATGGTACAACGGCACCCCTCACCCTGATATTCTCGCAGCATTGGAAGCACGTTCGGAGCATCCGCTTGCCGCGGCAGTGATCGATCACCTGGGCGAGGTTTCACCCAAAGAGTGCACGGGATTCACGAGTCTTACCGGTATGGGAGCATCCGGTTTTGTGGAGGGTGAAAAGTACTTTGCCGGTAATATGAAACTCCTTCGGGAGCACGGGATCAGTATCCCTGAGGAACTTCAGCTCCTGGCGGAGGATTGGACAAATGACGCAAAAACCGTGATCTGGTTCGCCGGTTCGACACACGCTCTTGCGGTCATTGCGATCGAAGACAGGATAAAGGATTCATCGGTTGAAGCGGTCAGACAGCTTCAGGGATCAGGGATTGAAGTACATATGCTTACGGGGGATAATCCTGCCACGGCAGCCAAAATAGCGGCAAAGGCGGGAATAATCCACTTTAATGCTGAGATGCTCCCGGGTGACAAGGCAGCATTCGTGAAGGAACTTCAGAATTCAGGGAAAACCGTGGCAATGGCGGGTGACGGAATAAACGACAGCAATGCCCTCGCTCAGGCAGATATAAGCATAGCCATGGGCACCGGAAGCGATATCGCGATAGATGTGGCAAAAATGACCATTATCTCAGCCGATCTGATGAAAATACCGCAGGCCATAGCCCTCTCGAAGGCTACAGTTCAGACAATAAAAATGAACCTCTTCTGGGCATTTATCTACAATGTGATCGGGATTCCGGTCGCGGCGGGCATTCTTTATCCGTTGAACGGCTTCCTGCTCGATCCCATGATCGCCGGTGCGGCGATGGCAATGAGCTCGGTATCGGTTGTGTCGAACAGCTTGCTCCTTAAAAAAAGAGCGAGCCACCTGCCGGATTCGAACCGGCGACCTAATCATTACGAATGATTTGCTCTACCAGCTGAGCTAAGGTGGCTTCTTAAAAGAGAGAGGAAAAAAAGAGGACTATCTTACTCTTTTTTTATGTCTGTTTTTTCTCAGTCTTTTTTTCCGCTTGTGGGTAGACATTTTATGTCTTTTGCGTTTTTTTCCGCAGGGCATCTAAAATCTCCGTTTTATTGGTTTTTGTTTTTTTCAAGAATATTTTTGGCTTGTCCGGCCGCACTGGAGTTAGGATCGAGAGCGATGGCCTTGTTAAGCCATTCGGTCGCCTCACTCATTTTGTTATCTGTCAGTTTAACAACCCCCATGTTCAGATGAGCTATCTGATGTTTGGGATTGATACCGATCGCTTTCATAAAATTCTCTTCGGCCTTCTTAAGATCCTGCATATTGAAGTAGCAGACTCCAAGGTCGGTGATCACATCAGGCTCACCCGGTCTCTTCTCAATATACTTGTTGTAGAGCGGGACAGCTTTCTCAAACGCGCCGATATCAAAATATTTGTGCGCCAGATTCAGCATCAAGTCGAGGTTATCTGGCGTTGCTGCCAGTTGCTTCTCCATGTCGAGCGTCTGGGGATCGATCTGAATGTTACCGCCGCCCATCGGATTAGTCTCACCGTGCCCTTCGCCCGGAGGGTGATTGTGACCCGCGTGCGGATCAGTCGGCTTGGGTGATTCAAACACTCCGGAGCCGGTTAGTATAAAAAGCGCGGCAATAAGAAATATCCCGAGTGAAATTCCGGCGGTTTTCGCGGGCGATAACCGGGATGAAGATCTTTTTGAACCTTTACCCTGACCCTCGCCTTTAGCACGTGCCTCTTTCTTCTTCGAGGGATCGAGAAGGGCACCGCAATCACCGCAGAACGCGGATCCAACCGCATTCGGGGTCCCGCAAACGGGACAATTCTTTACTTCTTTGTTCTCAGACATGGTCACCTGTTATTGTTGGAGGATGATCATTTGTTTTTCAGACCGTTGTCGACCTGATTTTTAAAGTCTTTCGAAAACTTAAATACCGGGATGAAATGCTCCGGTACAAAAACTTTCTCTCCGTTCTTCGGATTTCTTGCGTATCTGGCAGCTTTTTTCTTTACCTTGAAAGTTCCGAAACCCCTTATTTCGATCCCTTTTCCGGTGCTTAAAGCTTCAATCACGCTTTTGAAAAAACCTTCGACAACCGCTTCGGTCTCAAGCTTAGTGAGGCCTGTGCCCTCCGCAACAATATCTACGATGTCGGCTTTTGTCATTATTTTCGATCTCCGGGTAAAAAATTTTCAAATGGAACCTCTAATTTATCACGAATCGGGGAAAAATGCAAACTTTCATCCGGGCCGGGGCACTATTGGCCGTAATTATTCTACCGTTCATCTGAATAACCTTCACCACAAAGTAAAAATTTATTACATTTCCATTGAATTTTTAATTATTTCAGACAATTTTCTCTGTGATGCGATGTTTGCAGTCTCCAAGTGTGACGGAATTCGATACTATTACAAAATCTAACCTGCAGAATTAGAAAGCAACCAGCGCGAGAATGGATACCGGTGTAATACCATTAGTAAAGCAAGTGGTGATCATATTTACGATCATCATTGTGGCTTTTATTGCTCTCTCTTTCGGTTTTGCAAAGCTGAAAGCCCTGATAACGGGTAAAAAGCCCCCCAAAACCGGCCCGGAATTGTATGCCGCGCAGCTGGCAATGCAGAAAAACCCCAACAAATCGACCCACGTTAAAAAGGCCCGTATTCCTTCGACCGAAAAGAAAAAGGAAGAACCACCTCGCCATCATGAAGAAGTTCCCGTTCAGAATGCGGAAAGACTGAAAGCACCAGCACCTCCCATTAGAAGAAATGACGAGGCCCGCCGTTCACGCGCTCAAAGCAGGGTGCAGATGAACATGGTGCAGCAATCGGTACCTAAAAGAAATGTTTTCGAAGTTGTGAACAACCAGCAGGCAAACTTCAGGGGTGTCCAGATGGGCGCTATCTCTTATACCCCAAGCCAGTCAACGGTCACGACTCAGGCAAACATGCGGAACCAGACCCTGAACTGGGGTGGCCCCTCCACCACGGGAACAGGGCCACGCAAGATCAACGTAAATTTCAAGTAGACCTAAAGAAGTCCCTCCATTTCATCAAGTATTGATGTCATTTTATCTATCACGGCTTTAACGGCCTGTGGTTGGGTCATATCTACGCCGGCATCTTTCAAGATGTCGATGGAATACTTTGATTTACCCGCTTTGAGGAAACCGAGATAGCGGTCGACCGCCGGCTGCCCCTCTTTTTTCACCAGACCAACCAGTGCCTCGGAGGCCGCCATGCCTGTTGCGTACTGATACACGTAGAAATTGTAATAAAAATGAGGTATCCTGGCCCAGGTATACTCTTCCTCATCATCCACGTTCATGGCCGGACCCCAATATTTTGAGTAAAGCTCCTTAAAGAGCGCCCGCAATTCAGTCGCGGTCAGGGCTTCCCCCGCCTCAACCCGGCTATAGGCTATTTTTTCGAACTCCGCAAACATCGTCTGACGGTAAAACGTGGCGGTTACACTGTTAAGGTACTTCTCCATCAGCATCAGCTTTTCCTCGCGGGTGGTCGATGCTTTTATAAGGTGCTCCAAAAGCAGCGACTCATTGAAGGTCGATGCCACTTCCGCCAGAAAAATCGAATAATCCGCATAAACGTAAGGCTGACTCTGCCCTGTGAACCATGAGTGCATGTTGTGCCCCATTTCGTGGGCAAGTGTGAAAACATCATTCAGAAGGCCGGTAAAGTTCATCAGAACATATGGGTGTGTGCCGTAAGTGCAGCCCGAGGAATATGCGCCCGAGCGTTTCCCGGCAGTCTCGTAAACATCTATCCAGCGGCTGTCGAACGCCCTGTTGAGAGACTCAAGATACTCCGTACCCATTAACTGAAGCGAATCGTTCACCAGAGCCCGGGCTTCCTCCCAGGTGTATTTTTTCACCTCCGTGTTATCGAAAATCGTCACATACGAGTCATACGGATGTATTTTATCCCTCTTCAACATCCGGCGTTTAATCTCAGCCCAGCGGTGCATCGGGGCAAGATTGTCGCTCACTGTACCGATGAGGTTATCATATACCGCAACAGGAATATTATTCGAATGAAGTGCGGCCTCAAGCGAACTTCCGAAATTCCTCGCTCTCGAATTGAATATTTTCCCTTTCAGGTTGTTGTTGAATATTACCGAGAAAGTATTGGCATAGTCGATGAACGGCTTGTAGAACGCTTTGTAGGCCCTCTCCCGGTAGTCGCCGTCTTTCGAATAAAGTGCCGCGTAGAACCGTCCGTGCGACATTTCGATGGTCTCGCCATTCTCCCCTTCCACAGAGGGAAACTTGATATCGGCGTCTGAAAAGATCGAAAATATCTCATAAGCACCCCCGGTCACGCCGGATGAGAGTGCCATAATCATCTCCTCTTTTTCAGTAAGCGTATGTGCTTTTTTTCTCCTGATGTCATCGAAGAAATGGCCGTACTCACCCAGGCCGTGCGAGGCCATCGCTTCCTCAACAATGGTGTCAGGGGTGCTGTTGATCTCCGGAAGGATGAAAGAAGCCTTTGAACCCGCCACGGTGTAGAGGTTCCTGATCCTGTCGTTCATTCCTTGAAAGAGGTTATCGCGCAGGTCACTGTCTTTATTAAGCATCACATAGAGATGAAGTTTCTCAACCGCGATCGAGATATCCTCATCAAACTTTATGCATTCAGCAAGTTTTTCAGCACTTTTGGATATCTCCCCTCTGAACTTTCCGTATTCCTCAACCATGTTCTGCACCCTGGCGAACTCCTGCTCCCACGCCCCCAGGCTCTCAAAAATATCAGCGGTGTTCCACTTGTATTTCTCATCCACCCCGGCTCTTTCGGGAAGTGAGCCGGTCTCCGCGGCGTGAAGTGCATGCCTCACTATTTCATCTCTTAACATCTTGTTTTTTCCGTAGTTATGGTTTCATTTCAGTAATTGGCGGTAAAATCGACACAAAATTAACAAATCTTCATTTTTTTTCGATTAATTGAGTGGTGCACACCCAAATAAGTTGATTTTTTAAGGAGTTAGAGGTAAATTGCTTGTCTGAATTTTTTTTCATATTAAATAATCGAGTTAAGCTAACTTATGGAAAAGTACCTATACAGGATCCTGATCACTGTTGCATTGGTAGCCCTGTCGGTTTACTTCCTGTATCCGACCTATCAGGACTACATTAAAACCACAGAGATAAATGAAAAAGTTTCTTCACAGGAGAAATTCTTAAAGGAGAAATACCCGAAAATGGGTAAGGAGGCAATGGCCACCCTTCTGAAGAATTTTGAAGACAGTTTGAAAACCGCTGACGAAGATTACGCCAAGGCCAGGGCGAAAAGGCTTAAACTTGGTCTCGATCTCCAGGGTGGTATGCGCGTTGTTCTCGAAGTGAACACCGCTGAACTCCTCAAGAAACTTGCCAACGATCCCGATCCTGCTTTCCTGAAGATCCTCGATGAGGCCACAAAAGAGGCTGCAGCTAACGATGAGTCGGTGGTTGATGTTCTCATCAGAAAACTTCAGGCTTCCAACATCCGCCTCAGCAGATATTTTGGTAATGTTGACGATGATGATGCCAAGATCACTTCACAGCTGAAAGATCAGGCCATCGACGCGGTTTCCCGCGCGGAACAGATACTCCGTAACCGAATTGACCAGTACGGCGTTTCCGAGCCGACCATCCAGAAACAGGGAACAAACCGCATCGTGGTCGAACTCCCCGGTATCGCCAACGAAGAGGAAGCCCGCCAGCTCATCCAGAGCACCGCGCTCCTCGAGTTCAAGATGGTAAGAGACCCTCAGTATTCTTTCGACCTGCTCGGCAGGATCAATACTGCCCTCGCCGGCGGCAAGGTTGAGGAAGAGAAAAAACCTGCCGATACAACCAAAGTTGACACCACCGCTGTCGCGAAAAAAGATGAAGTGAAGACCGACTCAACCGCCGTGGCCAAGACTGACTCCGGCAAAAAAGCCGACACTTCAGCTAAAACAGCAAATAACGATACAGCTCAGAAATCACCCGAACAGCTTGCGAAAGAGAATCCGGTCTTCGCCCTTCTCTCACCCAACCAGCAGACAGGTGATATCTACGTTACCGCAGGCAACAAAGACAAACTGCAGAGACTCCTCAACTCGTCAACCGCTCAGGCGATCCTCGGTGAAACCGATGAGTTCCTCTTCTCGAACAACGCTTTCATTGCCGAAGGCGGAGAAAAAATTTACACACTTCTTTGTGTCAACAAAAAAGCCGAGCTTACCGGTGGTGTAATCACCGAAGCTGTCGGAACCCCCGATCCTTCCGGTGCGGCCGGTGCAGTGGTTTCAATGACCATGAACTCTGAGGGTTCTGTTGAATGGGCAAGAATCACCGGAGCCAACGTTGATAAAAGATGCGCCATCGTTCTCGACGGTGTGGTTTACTCAGCACCCGTTATTAAGAACAAGATCACCGGTGGAAGAAGCCAGATCGATGGTATGAAAGACCTTAACGAAGCAAAACTCCTCGCCAACATCCTCAACGCGGGTGCTTTTGCCGCTCCTGTTGAGATCATCGAAGAAAGAACTGTCGGTCCATCACTCGGTGAAGACTCGATCACCGCCGGACTTCAGTCGGTTCTATTTGGCTTCCTTCTCGTTGCCCTTTTCATGATCGTTTATTATCAGGGCGCGGGCGGTATCGCTTCATTCGCGCTTACTTTTGTTATCTTCCTTATAATAGGCACCCTTGCCGCTTTCGGTGCAACGCTCACACTCCCCGGTATCGCCGGTATAGTGCTGACGATCGGTATGGCGGTCGACTCGAACGTGCTTATTTATGAGAGGATCAGGGAAGAACTTGGACTCGGCAAGACTGCCAAAGCCGCCGTCGAAGGTGGTTTTGCAAAAGCTGCCGCCGCGATCTGGGACTCGAACATCACAACCCTGATCACCAGTATCATTCTCTACCAGTTCGGTACAGGGCCTATCCAGGGCTTCGCGCTTACGCTTATGATCGGTATCCTTACCTCTCTGTTCGGCGCGCTTGTAATAGCCAAGGTAATTTTTGAATATTTCACCGACAAGGGTCACCCTGTCTCGATCGGTTAATCTGATAAGGAATCAAGGAGCTTATTAGTAATGCGTATTTTTCATAATCTAAACGTTGACTTTCTTGGTAAGAGGAAATTTTTCTACATCCTCTCAACCACTGTATTTGTGCTCGGACTGATCAGCATGCTGGTCAGAGGGCTTCAATTCGGTATCGATTTCAAAGGCGGTACTGAAGTAGTGCTCGAGTTCACAAAAGCGATCGATATCAAACAGGTCAGGGATCAGCTTTCAAATATCGGACTCGGTAATGTGGAAGTGAAGACCTTCGGCGCAGAAACCGGTGCCCTCATCAGAACCGAGGCCCAGGAGATCCCGGCTGAAGTGAAACCCAGAATACTCTCGGTTATCGAGGGCGATATCTCCAAAGCTTATGCCGGTATCAAACTTGATAAAAAAGAAGACCCCGCAACCGGTTCAGTTGTCTACACTTTCGCCGGTCCCGATACCGCGACCAAAGTTAGCCAGATGCTCTTCGATAACGGGTTCCAGGCATCAAGGGTTTCTTTCGAAGCTGACAATGCAGAGGTTATCATCAGGGTTGGTGTATCCGATCTTATCAAGGAGAGCCTCAGAT
>RHKR01000594.1 GCA_008363265.1 Chlorobiota bacterium | reverse complement strand
AATACGTAATATCTTTGCCTCGAAGATCCAGGAGAAACTGATCAGGTTCGATCTGATCATCTCTGATGATGTGCCTCCCACGCTGATCCTCGATGAGGTTAGACTCAGACAGATACTCTTTAATCTGATCGGCAATGCCGTCAAGTTTACCGATAACGGCACAATCACATTAAAGGTCGACAACAAATTTAAACTCACCGACCGGAGCAAGATCGATCTTATCTTCTCCGTTGAGGATACAGGTATCGGGATCCCTAAAGAGTATCAGGAAGAGATTTTTGATTCGTTTAAACAGCACACGCACGGATTCGACAGAAATTATGGCGGCACAGGCCTCGGTCTCGCCATAACGAAGCGGCTTGTCGAGATGATGGGGGGCAACATCTCAGTTGTGAGCGATCCCGGGGTGGGGTCAATATTTACCGTGGTGATCAAAGATGTTTCGGCCTCCTCGCTCAGGGAAGTTGCACCCGAGTTGAGTACGGCCACCAAACCATTCTTTACATTCTCGGAGAAAATAATTTTAATAGCGGACGATGTCAAGACAAACCGTGACATGCTCGCTGAACTCTTCGCGCCAACAGACAGTTCGATCATTTTCGCATCGAATGGCCAGGAAGCCTATGAACTGTCAAAGAAGCACAAACCTGACATTGTTTTTATGGATATCCGTATGCCCGTGCTCGACGGAAACCACGCTGCCAAAATGATCAGGGAGGACCCTGATCTGAAAAACATCCATATTGTTGCCATTACAGCCTCGGCACTTAAAGAGGATATCGATGCCACATTCAGTGAATACTTCGAAGGCTATATCATCAAACCGGTCGATATCTTCAAGATCATAAAACTTACCAATTCACTTATCGGTGAAGAAAAAGAATTACTTTCCGCGGAAGTCGTTACGGGGACTTCGAACGACGAAGGATTCCGCATTAAAAATGATATTTCTGTCGATGAATTCAACGCGAGGATAGCCCTCGATGTTTACCCCCTCTACACAGCTGCCACAAAGAGCCGGCTGATGAGTGATGTAATTGCTTTTTCGGAAGGTGTAAGGGCCTTGCACCAATTCTCCGGAATAGCAATGCTGCTCAGTTACGCAGATGAACTTAAATTCGCGGCAAACAGTTTTGATATTGAACTCATTAACAAAAACCTTAATTCATTTCCTTACTTGGTTGAAGAAGTAAGAGAGAAGAACATTTCACCACCGGAGGACACTTAATGTACAGATTCCTGTTACCTGTTATTCTATTTTCATTCACTCTGATCGCCCAGTCACCTGACTCTCCTGATATAACGAAGGAGGAAATTGCCGGACATATTAAATTCCTGGCTTCCGATCAGCTCGAAGGAAGGGCACCCGGAACGGGTAAAGATCTCGAGGCGGCCCGGTATATCAGACAATCACTTGAAGGTAAAGGGGTGAAATTCCTGTTCGAGGATGGTTTCCAGTATTTTGAAGTTTCCGGCGGAACTGTTAAGAGCACATTCAGTCTGAACGGTACACAGCTGGTATTCGACAAAGAGTTCACTCCCCTCGCGATCTCAGCAAACGGCGAAATCACTTCTGAAGTTGTATTCGCGGGATATGGATATGTGATCGATGATAAAGAGGTCAAGATCAACAATTTCCCCGCGGATGTTAAAGGAAAGTGGGTTCTCATCCTCCGTGGATCACCCGCAAACTCAAAGCATTCAGATCTTTTTGAGAAAAATTCCTCTCTGCGGAAAAAAATAATCACCGCCAAAGACAACGGCGCGGCCGGTGTGCTCTTCGTTAACGGTGTTGAGTTCGATAAAAACGACAATCTTATAAATGCTTCGCAGGGGTCGGGTGAACCTGATGCCGGTCTTCCCGCAATCAGTATTACAAGAATTGTTGCCGATAAAATACTTAAACCTTCAGGTAAAACGATCGAAGAACTCGAAGCCGCTCTTATAAAGGATATTAATTCCGTGACCGCCTTCACTGTTGCAACCCCGGTTAAAGCAAACCCTGTGGTTACCCGAAACAAAAAGAAAACTCTGAACGTTGCGGCGATGATCGAAGGGAGTGATCCAAAACTTAAAGATGAGTATATTGTTATCGGTGCTCATTACGATCACCTCGGTTGGGGTGGTCCGGGAACAGGAACACGCAGACCCGATACCGTGGCGATTCACAACGGAGCTGATGATAATGCTTCCGGTACTTCGACGATCCTGGAAATATTCGAAAAACTCGCCGCAAACAGAAGTTCACTTAAAAGAAGCGTTATACTCGTTGCTTTCGGAGCCGAGGAAATGGGATTGCTCGGTTCGAGGTATTTTGTAGACAATTCCCCTGTTGACCTTAAAAAGATCAGGATGATGATCAACCTTGACATGGTCGGCAGACTCGATGCGAAGACAAAAGTACTCAGTCTGGGCGGAACAGGAACCGCAGTGAACTTCGAAAAATTCTTTGACCACCACGTCAGTAAATCAGGACTCGAAGTTAAAAGATCACCGGAAGGTTACGGACCATCTGACCACGCATCATTCTATTCAAAGGATATACCTGTACTCTTCTTCTTCACCGGAGTGCATGATGATTACCACACACCGGGCGATGATTTTGAAAAAATTAATGTTGATGGTTCTGTGATCATCGGCGACCTCGCCTACAACATAGTTTCTGAAGTTGCTTCCTCCGAAAATGCTCCGGAATTCCAGCTGGCCGGTCCGAAAGAAAGACCCAAAGATCAGCCGACCTACAAAATATCTCTCGGGATCATGCCGGATATGTCAGCAACTGACGTTAAAGGTGTACGGGCAGAAAACGTGATCCCCGGTCGGCCCGCTGACAAGGCCGGCATGAAAAAAGGTGACGTCATAATTGAGATCAACGGCAAGCCGGTGAAAGACCTCTATGAATATATGGAGCGTCTTGGTGAACTCAAGAAAGGTGACCTTATCGACGTGATCGTTATGAGGGGTGAAGAGAAGATCACCCTCAAAGTACAACTCTGATTTTAAAGGAGCCCCCGCGAGGGGCTCCCCTCTTTTTTGGCCTGTTTTCCACATTTTTCACTTTTGTACGAGAGTTGTGAACAATTTATCCACATTTTGTGGATAATTCTCATACTATAATTAATCGATATAATCAAACCGTTTTCAACTTTTTATCGAAATATTCTGCACATCACAGAGCGGGAAAAGTCTCTTTTTAGATAAAAAGTAGAGTTT
>RHKR01000058.1 GCA_008363265.1 Chlorobiota bacterium | reverse complement strand
TAATCTTTCACTTTCTCAAGTTTCGGGTCTTCCTTGAACGCGAGGTTCGCGAGATCGAGGAGCCATGAACGGACAACACTTCCGTGCTGCCAGATTCCGGTAATTTTCTCAAGATCGATGTTGAAGGGGGATTTTTCCATGATCTCGAACCCCTCGGCATATGCCTGCATCATGCCGTACTCGATGCCGTTGTGCACCATCTTTACGAAGTGCCCGGCACCGCTTGTGCCGCAGTAGGCGTGTCCGCCGACGGGTGCAAGGGTTTCGAGAACGGGTAAAATGTGGTCGACCGCTTCTTTATTACCGCCGTACATCAGGCAATAACCGTTCTGAAGCCCCCAAACGCCGCCGCTGGTGCCGCAGTCGAGGTACTCAAACCCCATCGCTTCCACCCGGGCGTTGCGTGCCTGGGTGTCGCGCCAGTAGGAGTTTCCACCGTCGATGATTATGTCACCCGGATTGAGGTGTTTAACCACTTCATTTATGTTGTCATCAACAGCCTGACCTGATGGGACCATCAGCCAGATCACTTTTCTTCTTTCAAGTTTACCGCAAAGGTCGGCTATCGAGGTTGAGCCGATGGCCCCTTTTGCAACTGCTTCCTTAACCTTGCCTTCGGACCTGTTATATACCACCACTTCATGGCCTCCGAGAAGGAGTCTCTCAACCATGTTGGCACCCATCTTTCCGAGACCTACAAATCCTATCTTCATATTTTCTCCGTTGTCTTTATCAGTTTCCGTAAATGGTGAGTTTCGGGGCCCGTGGGCCGTCGATCTTTTTCAGATTTTCCATGGCGTTCTCGTTCAGGCGATAGAACCTGTAGCCGAGGAAGTTCCAGCCGTTCTTCTTTTTCTTCTTTGCTTTCCACTCATCCCAGTAGGAGACCACTGTCTGTATCTTCACTTCCGGATCGGCGGAATGCATAAAATTCACCGTGCCGTCTTCTTCAACAGAGATAAGGCCGACGTGTCCCACCCACGGTTCGCCACCGGTGTATCCCCTCACTATGTTAACAAAATCGCCCGTTTTGAGGTATGGGAGCACTTTATACACCGAATCGCCCGGGATATAGGTCCAGTTTATCGTGTCCTTCGGGATATCCTGTCCGATGCCGTGTTTTTTGAAGAACTTCGCGCGGTCGATCACCGAAGAAACCTTCACAACATCCGTTCCGGCGATCTCATTGGTGATCTCGGTTATCAGCCACTCGTTGTTCTTTACCCAGTCAGCCTCTGTGTAGTGGTTTCTGGTAAGCATGCCGATCTCTCCGTTCTTATAGCGGATCCTCTGCAGCATCGCGAAGAACTCTTTCCAGTCGTGACTGAGTGCCATGGCATAAATATGCTCGCTGAAGACGACGCAGTCGCTCTGCTTAAGATTGAAGAGGGGCTGTTTGTCTTTGATCTCAAAGGGATATTCACCGAGGAGGTATATATCGTAGTGCTGCCCCATTGTCTGTTTGGCGAGGATCTGGATCCTTTTCCTCACATCGGGCACTCTCTCCTGCAGGAAGCCGATGTATCTGTCGACGTCCTCTTCGTTGAAACGGTAGAGGGGTTTCGCCATCAGTTTTTTAATGTCTTTCGGGATGTTCGAAGTATCGAATCCGGCAGGCATCTTAAGGTCGATCTTCACTTCCTGAGTTGCATCTTTGTTCCCTTTTTTGTTTTTGTTCTTGTTTTTCTGCGGAAAAGCGACAATTAACGCACTGAACAGAAAAATAATGAGATATTTTGCCATCAAATTCTCCTATTATTGAGGTGGATACTGTTCGAGGATGCCATCGATCGTTGAACGGAGAACCTGCCGGGGGTTGTCATCCCTCCCGGCTATCTTCGAGTCCCAGCCGCGCCAGACCACAAGACCTGTTGCGGCATCGATCATGTCGATTACGATCAACCCCTTCACCGCGAAGAGAGGCTCCTCTTTGGTTGACCAGAATCCTTTCCAACGCTCAAAGTTCACACTACCGTACGAGGTTTCCACTTCGGTTTCGGTGTAGAAGGTAACCACGAAATCATGAACTTCATTTCCGCGGGTATAACCCTTCTTCTGCATTACCGAATCGATCTCCGCGGCAATTGCCTCGGCGAGAACAGGGGAATTCCCCTTCAGCGCGGTGCTCGGGTAGATGGTGTAGACTTTCAACTTCGAAAAGTCTGTGTCTTTTATAAAAGCACTGTCCCCCGTTACTGTTCCGCATGATGTGAACAGCAAAAGAGTCAGCACGGGTATTACAATTTTTATCAGTTTCATATTAAATCGGTTTCAATATTCAAAAACGAACATGGCAGCCAGCTTGTCGGAGACAGTATAGATCTTCCTTTTCGAAGGATCCACACAGACCCCCTCGAGCTTTTCTATCTTAAGCTTGTGCTTCTTTATCATCTCTCCGTCGCGGCTGCACCGGGCGACGAACTCACCCTGATCGGAGAGTATCCAAAGCTGGTCCGATCTTTCGTCGTACCAGATGTCGCTGATATCGGGAAAATTCTTCCCGATTTTTATCTCCCGCTTCACTTCGAAGGAGGTGGCGTCAACCTCGATAAGGCGGCGCGGTTTCTTCTCCTGAGCGAGAATGAAAATATTCTCTTTTTTAACAAATGCGATCCCCTCGAGTCCCGAGTTGCTCTTAAGATCGAGATCGATGTGCTGATCACGCAGCACGTTTCCTGAAGTTGAGACGAACATCACCGCTGGTTTTCCCTCACGGGAGAGGGCAAGTGTGGTATCGTCATAAACCGCGATCCCCTCGAAATCGACATCCTTCAGGGTAAATTTTGTCAGAACCTCCCCGTCGAAAGAGATCTGCACCACTTCCCCCGTCCTGTCGCTGACCGTCCACAAGCCCCGTCCATCAGCCGAAAAACATAGCCCTGAGGGCTCCGGTACAGCAATATCGTAGTATTCAGGCGCCTTCTTCTGCCTCCCGACAAACAAATTGAACACCAGAAAAACCACCACGGCAAACGCCGCGATCGATACTCCAATCACAAGTGTGGGTCGTTTCATACAATACCAAATATCAAACTTTAAAAATAAGCAAATTCAAGGAGATAGAGGGATGGGGATATCCTTTTCCTCACAACTCCCTACTCGCCACTCACCACTGATCTCCCTACAAACCGGAGGGTTTTGAGGGCGTCGAACCAGAGGTGTTTTTGGCGGAGGAGCTGTTTTGGGGTTTTTGACGTGGCATGGATCTGCTCCATCGCGCGGGTAAATCTGTATGACTCGAGGAATTCGAATACCCACGGGTCGAGGGATTGCACTGCTGCCACAAGAGAGGGGACATCAGGATGGGGAAAACTGTAAACTTCAAGGAATCGCCGCAAAACCTCGAACGCTTCGGGTGGATAGGGCGCGATCCGCTCACCTGACTCCACGCGGCGGGTCATCGCCTTGCCCGTGCCGAATATTACCCTGTCGCTTAGCCTGTTCGAGGGGAAAACGAGGGCGGGTTCGACCGTCCGGATGGGGGTTACTTTCGCGATCGCCTCGAGGAAATAGAAATCCTCGGCAGCACGTCGCGTGTTCATTCCTCCTGCCTTCACATACGTGGCGACACTGCAAACCATCGTTGAACCGATGAAGTGATACGCGTAGGGCGAACCCGCGCGTTTCAATCCCTCTGTATATGAGCGAAGATACGCTTCATACTCCTGAATTGCAGGCGCGTTCGCGGGATGGTCGGTCCTGTGATGATACTCGAGCACCGCGGCGGGACATCCTTCCCGGGCAAGTACGGTCAATACTCGAAGATAGTCAGGCGACACTTCACAGTCGGCATCCAGTGAAACAAGGAGGGAGTTTTCAGTCTTCGCCGGGTCGGTCAGGGCGGTGGCCGCGTCGAGGCCGGCCTTCCTCGGGTAGCCCGCGCCAGCGTGCTTTGCCGGCACCTCACATCCGGGACTAAAAAGATCGAGTAACGCGATATCCATCTTCCCCTCCTCCCCTTTTTCCTGCAGCCACTCCACGGTTTTCAGGCTGCCGGCTTTTCTCTCAGCCGGTGCATCTTCAGGGTGATTTACGACAAAAAGGAGGGCAACACTTCCATTTCCAACGGGAGTGGTGTTGAGGAGTGAGCTCCAGAGAACCGGCAGGTTCCTCAGCTCATCATAGCAGGGAATTACAACGACAATATCACGAAAACCGCTGAAATTCGAATAAAATGGCTTAAAATGAAAACCCCGTTTGCGAATGTATGCCGAAACGGGGTCTTTTAATTTAATCAACTATCGTGAATCCTGATTCAGCGATCAGTTGCCTTGCCGAGGCGGTATCCTCAGGCGGTATCCAGTTCACGTTGAGATAGTGCTTGTCAAGCTTCGATATACCCGTCATCTGCTTCTTGGCGTAATCGTTGATCGCCGAGATCAGTTTCTGGATCATGTCATTCTTCGAGAGCTCAGAGCGGAGATACTTTCCTGCAAATTTGTACTCAAGACCGAAATAGTCAAGCCTCTCCTGTTTAATTCCGGAGTTCATAAGGTTACGCACCTCATCAACGAGGCCGTTGCGCAGCCTGTCGGCCAGACGGAGGCGGATACGCTTGTAATACTCTTCACGTGAGACCTGTGTGGCTATCACAAGCGGTTTCAGTTCCACAGGGGGATGAACGAGTCCGTTCTTCTTCTCCACTTCGGAACTCTCCCGCGCGATAACCAGCGCCTTTGCTGTTTTGGCCTTGTCATCAAGGTCGGTCCGGTTGTGAAGCAGGGGATTAAGCCGCTTCAGTTCCTCGATCATCGCCTGATGATCCTCTTCCATGGCCGCTTCGCATTTTGCTTCAAGGTTCTCAACCTTAACCATGGGGTAGCGCATGAAAAGAGCCGTGTAATAGAGGTAACTTCCGCCGCAAAGAACGGGTACCTTGCCGCGGGCTTTGATATCATCGTAACAGTTATAGAAATCCTCAAGAAAGCGGAAAACGCTGTAGTCCTCGTTGGGGTCAAGAATATCGATCAGGTGATAAGGTATCTTACCGCTTTTTGTGCTGTATGCATCGAGATCCTTGCCGGTTCCGATATCCATACCTCTGTAAACCTGTCTGGAGTCGCAGGAGATTATCTCTCCGTCGACCATTTGTGCTATTTTCACCGCGAGGTTCGTTTTACCTGTCGCGGTGGCACCAATTACTGCAATGTAGTCATAACTCATACTGGTAGTGCTATTATTATTTCTGTTCCTTGGTTTCTGGAAGATTCGAGGTAGATGTAACCTCCATGTTCTTTAATTATCTTGTTGGCTATTGGCAACCCGAGCCCCACCCCTGTTTTACCGAAGGTGAAGAAAGGTTCAAATATCTTGTCACGCATATCGGCATGCACCCCGGGACCCGTATCGCGGATCGAAATGAGGATGTTCGACTCATTCGCGGAAGTGGAGTAATAGATCTTTCCACCCTCAGGCATGGCATCAAAAGAGTTCTGTGTGACAAGTGTAAGCGCGTGGATGAAAAGCTCGCGGTTGAAAAACATCACCATATCGGCCTGATACTTACGCAGAAGTGTAACCTCACGCTGTTTTGCGGGCTCAGATACTTTAACGAGGAAATCGTCGAGAAGTTCGCTGACGAGGTACGGCTGTTTCGTAAAACCGGGGATCTTACCCACAAAGAATTGGATGGAATCAAGAAATCCTTTCAGCCCCGAAGCCCGTTCTCTTATAATATCAAACCCGAACCTCACCTTATCGGAGAGTTTTCCGCGGTCGAGTGTTTCACTCACGGAGAGAATTGTCTCCACGGCCATTTTTATCTCTGATCCGAAGAAGGCGGTGTACTTCTGGAGGTCTTCATACTTCGCGGTAAGTGAGGTCCTCCCCGCGGTAACCTTGTCGAGAACTCCCGAGGCAGCTTTCGCGAGATCTTCCAGCATCATCACGTCTCCGGGCGAAAACCTTCCGCTGACGGATGAGAAGAATATGAAGCACCCGATCACCCTGTCGGCGGAATCTGTTAGAGGATAATAGAGAAGTGAAGAGGGGATATCCCTGGCATCCACATGCTCGAGGCCCTCGATCATACCGGAGCCATCGAGATCAAAGAGCGTAACCGGCTCTTTCATCATTATAAGTTCGTAAGCTATCTTCTCGCGCACGGCGAAATTCGTCTCACCTTGCTGATAACCGCCCGCGGGGGTAAGGAAACCGCCGTCAAAGTTGAACATTACAAACTCCCTTGCCCCAACCATCGCGGGGAGTTCGTACTTTAATGAATTATAAATATCATCGGGACTCTCGGCCCTGCAGACTGATACCAGCAGTTTTATCAGGGGGAGGACGGAGGGGTCCGGCGTGGGGGATGGAGTGTGGTCCGCCTGCGGCGGAGTGGAGGGTTCGTCTTCGGTTGCGAAATGATCTTCGATTATTTCGAGATCGTGTTCCACATCCGCATCCGGTTCTTCCTCTGTTTCCTCTTCATCAGATTCGATGAAGTCGCGGAACTCCTCTTCTTCTTCATCCCAGCGGTCATCTGCCGGTAAGGACTCTTCTTCCCCGGCGAAGTGAGCCTCAACAATATCAATGTCATGCCGAATGTCAGCATCTTCCACCCCCGCGCCGGTGGATGCCTCGATCAGATCGATATCCTGTTGCGCGACGGCATACTCTTCGGCCGGCTCTTCAGGATACATATCTTCTTCTTCGTACTCCTCTTCCTCGTCATCAGGGATGGAGTAGGTAAACTCAGGCTCAGTGGCCGGAACTTCAGACTCTACAACAGGCTCTTCGATCTCTTCGGGCGCGGGTGGTACGGGCTCCTCTTTGGCCGCGGTTGTGGCTTCTTCCTCAACCTCCTCAATCTCTTCCACCTCTTCGGCCTTCCCGACATAACTGCTGAGGAGTTGATCCGCTTTTTCAGGTTCACCTTCGTCCAGGATCGCCTCGGCCCCTTCCTTTGTGAGGTCGTAGGTTCTGGCGAGATTTATCTTGACGTTGGTCTTGATCTCCTTGTTACTGTAAACGAGTCCGGTAAAAAGGGACGCGGGAACAGGCAAAAGCTCGGTACCTATCTCGGCAATTGCGGTGGAGTTCCTTTCGAGGCCCTCCAGCACTTCACGCTCACCGAAGAAATCACCGGCCGCCTTGTTTATTATCTTGGCTCCTTGCTTCGTCTTTATCTTGATCTTCACAAGACCGTAGAGTATCAGGTAAACATACCCGGCACGTTCCCCAGTTTGATAAATGATCTCACCCTCGGGAACCTCCTTTATCTGTGACCGGAGTTCGCCGAGGCGCGCGGCTTCTTCCTGGGCTTTTTTCAGGAAGAAGTTCGTCTTTAATTTTTCAACTAATTTTGAAGTTGTTAACATTTAACTTTGGGGAACGTAATTTTATAAATATAAACAAGCAAATTAATATAATGAATCGAAATGAAATAACGAAAGGTATTGAACATCTCGCCAAAAATGACCCGGTTCTTAAGCCACTGACCGAAAAAATACCCCCTTTCGGTTACGAAGAGCGGCCTCATTACGCGAAAGACCTCATTACCGCGATAATTAACCAGCAACTTTCGATCAAGGCAGCCTGGAAGATCGAGCAGAGATTCCTCGAAAAATTCGGCGATGACCCCGGTCTGCAGCTGATACTCGACACCCCGCACGACGATATCAGGGCCCTCGGACTCTCGAATGCGAAGGTGCGCTATGTAAAGGAGATCGCCTCCGCCTTCCTGAAGGGGGATGTGCACTTCCACAAATTCCCTGATATGACCGATGATGAGATCATAAGGGAACTCGTGAAGATCAAAGGTGTCGGCGAGTGGACAGCCCACATGTTCCTGATGTTCACACTTGTAAGGCCAAACATCCTCCCCGTTGGCGACCTCGGAATCAAGCGCGCCGTGATGGTTAACTACAACCTCCCTGAAATGCCTGATACCAAAAAGCTCATCGAGATCTCTGAAAAGGGCAATTGGGCACCTTACAACACCATTGCTTGTTATTATTTATGGAAAAGTATTGATACTCCCGGGGCCGGATCGCCCATTTATTGAATCTTTTTTTCACTTGGATCATCAAATGTCAGAAGAAAAATTAATAGAATTGGCCAAGACGGGCGACAGGGATGCTCTCAGAGACCTGGTTAAGAAATACGAGAAAACCCTCTACAGCTTCGCGTTCAAGATCTGCCGCAACCGCGAAAAGGCGGAGAACGTGATGCAGGAGACCTTCCTGAGCATGCTGAGATCACTGAAAGGTTTCGACGGCAACTCAAAACTCTCAACATGGCTCTACCGGATATCCGTTAACCACTGCCTCATGTCGGCACGGAAGGCGAAGAAGGATATGTTCGTGGAACCGGATGATGACGAAGAGCTCTTCAGTGAGAGGCACGCCGCCGACTGGTCGACAATTCCCTATAAGTCGGTGGAAAATCAGGAATTAAGAGAAATTTTAGACCGTTCGATCGACAAACTTGCACCTGAATACAGAATTGTTTTTACCCTGAGGGATGTGCAGCAACTCTCGACCGAGGAAACCGCGGGTATAACAGGCCTGTCGGTTCCCGCAGTCAAATCACGCCTTCACAGGGCACGCGCTTTTTTACGAAACGAGATTTCAAAGGAATTTCAGAGATGAAATTTGAAAATGTACAATGCAAGGATGTAATGGTTTACATCTGCGAAAATCTTAAAGAGGATATCGACTCGGAGAGATGCCGCGCCATCAGGCACCACATCGAAACATGCGGATCATGCAGCGACTACAGCGCCTCGATCGAGTGCATTATCGACTGGTACCGCGAGTACGACCCCGGCTTCAGCGATGAGCTTCACAACAATCTATTAAAAAAACTTGATCTTGAGTAAACAAGGAGTTAAAAATGCCGATTTATGAATATAAATGCACCGATTGCGACAACCGCTTCGAGATACTTCACCGCTCGGTAACCAAAATCGAGGATGTAAGCTGTCCGAAGTGTAACTCAGCCAACATTAAAAAACTCATGTCAACCTTCGCCCCCAATGTGGTGGGAGGGTTTTCATCCAAGACAAGTCCCGCTTTCGACACTTCATCTTCCTGCGATACCGGAAGCTGCTGCAGCGGTGGCTCCTGCGGTCTGAATTAAACGGAATTAAACAAAATAAAGGTACATTAATGAGATACAAAGCATTTCTTCCGCTCCTCTTCTTCGTTTTCACGATCACAGGCTGCAACGCCCAGAACACAGGAAGTGACGGAAAGCCCGCGACAGAAGTTCAAGCCGCCAAAACCACAATGACGGTCGACGAACTTAAGCAAAGAATTGCAGCCGGCGACACCAACATGGTGATCGTTGA
>RHKR01000593.1 GCA_008363265.1 Chlorobiota bacterium | reverse complement strand
GGAGGGGGAAGCGACAGCTCAGGCAAGCCTGTTAACATGAAACCAGTGATGACCGGCTTGGTGAAAAACGACACGGTTCTGACGAAGTTCATTGAAAAAGAGATGGTCGGGCTTGCCGTTTACAGCGATCCAAATCTTTCAGATGAGAGCCTGATCACCAGATCGTCAGAATGGGATCCCAAGGCTGAGTATCGCTCACTTGTTCTATCGCTCGTCTATCGCGGTGAGCTTTTTGTTCTTCGTCTCGCGGACCTGAATACTGAGATCGCGTCAAAGTACCGTTTCAGGACCTGGATTTCGATGGGCGTGGTGACACTGCTCTCTCTTGTTTTCTTTTTCACAACATTTTCTTTTGTCAGATTCGCCAGGTTGCGGGAAGAGAAAGTGAAAGGTTTGCTCAAGAAACTTGAGGAATCGGAAAAACGCTACAAAACAATATTCGAATCAATACCGGATGCTGTTGTTGTGGCGGATCAAAAAACCGGAAAAATCGAGGATTTTAACTGGCAGGCGGTTGCCCAATACGGTTATCAGCCGGAGGAGGTGATCGAGAGCGATTGCCTTGTTCTTTCAGCCGAGCCTGACAAATCGCGTGCTTCATTGAGGCAGGTACAAAGGTCTATTCCGGCGCGGTTACACAAAAGGAAGGATGGTACTGTCTTCCCCGCGGAGATCAAACTTGGGTCGGTCAGTTTTTCAGATGGTGTAAAAGTGATATCAGTGATCAGAGACATCGAGGAGAGGCTGAAGCGGGACGCGGAACTCTCGGAAACACTCAACAGGGAGAAGGAACTCAGGGAGCAGAAGGAACAGCAGATAGCCGGCAGTCTCTTTTCATTCCGCACTCCACTCTCGATCGTGCTTTCTTCAGTCGATATCATCGAGAACTACTCCGGGAGGTTGTCACCTCAGGAGAAGGATTACCATTTCGGACAGATAAGATCGAACATCACCACCCTGTTGAAGATGCTCGAAGAGCCGACGAGAAATCACGCATCATCCATTGATGATCAGGCGGGATCAGAAAAGTAACTGCACATTCCGGGATTCGTCTGTGCCCCCGGGAAGTTTAAAGAGCGAGGTGTATCTTTTCTGTTCGCTGTTGTTGGTAACTGCCCTGTGAACAGCCCGCTTGCTTCCAACTATAAGTAAAAGGCTTGAAGCCCTCGTAATGGCTGTGTAGATAAGATTCCGCTTTAACATGAAATGCTGTTCATTGGTGAGAACCACTATGACGCAGGGGTACTCTGAACCTTGACTTTTGTGGATCGTGCACGCGTAGGCGAGGGTGATGTCATCAAGTTCAGTAACAGTAAATTCCACTTCTTTCTCGCCGAAATTAAAAATCAGTTGTTCATCCTCATCGTTTACGCCGGTAAGATAACCGATATCACCGTTGAAAATATCCCTTTCGTAATCATTCACCAGTTGCATGAACTTGTCCTGCCTTTTGAACTGCACCTCACCTCTTGTCAGCATTACTTCATTCTGGTTCAGGCCGTCCTGCAGGCATTTGTTGATGGCATCGACTCCGGCTTCACCCCTGTACATCGGGGCGAGTATCTGAATGTCGGTGAAGGGGTCGAAGCCATATTTAGCCGGTAGTCTTTTACCTACAAGGTCGAGGAGAAGTCCGGGGATCTGGCGGCTGTCTTCCTGTTCGATAAAAAAGAAATCACCCTCTTTATTGTTTGAAAGATCGGGCATCATCCCTCTATTTATCAGGTGGGAATTGGTGATGATCCTG
>RHKR01000592.1 GCA_008363265.1 Chlorobiota bacterium | reverse complement strand
GCTTTTCACTCATTGGGCTTCCTTCCCGATGTTATCATCAATCAGCGACTCCATTCCTTCCAGATACTTCGATAGTGTTTCTTCATCTGTAAAGAGGAGATTCTTCAATTTTGAGAATGAGATCTCATCGTCAAAGTAACCGGAGTAAATCCGGGTAAAATATTCTTTGTCGATCTGCGTGTCAATATCCCTCACCCTGGTGGTGAGGTCAACTTCAGGTGGAATGTACGGTGTAACAAAGTTCTTTTTCTCGGCAGGGGAAAAATGGCCAATCTGCATAAGACGGTAGAAAAGCGCGTCAGGTGAAATGTTAAAAACACCTGCAACAGTTCTTAGAAAGGCCGGATTTCTGAACTTTATAGAATGATCTTTAACCAGTTTTTTTAGTTTTCTTTCTGACAGGAGCAATTCATTCGCGAAAGCATTTGCTTCCTTTTCCGGCTTCGTCCGTCTTGCGAGATTGGATTCGAATGAGTAATCCGGTTGGTCGCCATGCAATATCAGATGTCCCAATTCGTGAGCCAGCGTAAACAGTCGTCTTGCTTCAGAGTTATTATGATTCAGATAAATAACCTTGTAATCACCTGATATTGTAAAACCAGATATCTTGTCAGGCATCGACCACTCGAAAATAAAAACACCCTTATCCCGCAGGGCACCTTTTAGCTCATCAAGAGAGACTATCTTGTTAAGCTTGTAGAAGTCTTTGATCTGAGCGACGATCTCTGGAATTTCATCGAGGGACTCCACTTTAAATGCCGGCATTTGAACAGAAGTCTTGTGCTTTGACCCGGCCATGATCCGTGTAATATTTCCGGCGTTTTGAACCGCGTCAAGATAGACCGCAACGAGGCCTTTGTACTCTTCGGAATCCTTCGGAAGATTTGCACGAAAATTGACCGGTCTAAATTCCTGGTCATCGACCAGAAAGTTGAACGAAACTCCGAAAATTTCAGCCAGTTCCATTAACTGATTATTACCCGGTTGCCTCTCATCGTTTTCCCACCTTGAGATCAACGAAGTGTCGACACCCAACCGCAGGCCGACATCCTTCAGCGTGAGCTTGTTTAGCTTTCTCAGCTCTTTTAATTTGTTACCAATTCTTTTCATTGCTTCTCCTTGGTTTCTCAAAAACCTGATGTCAAAAATACTAAAATTTTGACAGCATGTCAAGCGATTTTTAACTCTATTATCTTTATTTTTGACAGATCTTGGCACTTTCACAGTTTCCGCTAAAATTTTATCTTTACGGAGTATTATTTAATGATTATCCAACCTGAAACAATAAACCAATGACCAAAATAAAAGTAGCCGTCCTCGGTGCCACAGGCAGCGTGGGACAAAAATTCATACAACTGTTGGAGAACCACCCATTCTTTGAGCTCGCGGAGCTTGGGGCTTCCGACCGCTCGGCGGGAAAGAAGTACAAAGACGCCGTGAACTGGTTCATGGATACACCGATACCGGCAGGGGTAAAAGACCTGGTGGTGAAGAACTGCGAGCCTCCATTCGAGAGCAGGATCGTCTTTTCAGGGCTTGACTCTTCTGTGGCAGGAGAGATTGAAACTTCTTTTGCCAAGTCGGGGTATATAGTGGTTTCCAACTCAAGGAATCACAGGTTCGATCCCGATGTGCCGCTGCTTGTACCCGAGATCAACGGCGGGCATTTGGAACTCCTCAAAGTTCAGAACTACAACGGCGGCGCGATTGTGACCAACCCCAACTGCTCGGCGGCCAACGCGGCCCCTA
>RHKR01000591.1 GCA_008363265.1 Chlorobiota bacterium | reverse complement strand
GTTTTCTTCTTCGGACACTTTGGTGTACCGGCGGGTGCAGCGTTCAACGCCGCGCTGATGCTCTACACTATAAATGTCCTCCTCCCCGCGATCCCGGGCGCGATCTTTATTTTCAGATCGAAGAGATAACGATTGGATATCCTTCTCGCTTTTTTCGTTGCATTGTTGCTCCATTACCTCTTCTTCCTGCTCGTGATCAAATGCGGAATCAGGAAAGCGAAGAATTTTACCGCGCTGAGCAACCCCAATTGCACATTCTCGATCGTGATCCCTTTCCGGAACGAATCGGAGAATCTTCCCTTAATTCTTTCGGATCTGAGGGAAATGGCGTTCGGCGCGAACACTCCGGAAGTGATATTTGTGAATGATCACTCCGACGACAAGTGGGAAGAACACCGCGCGGTTAGTGAGGATATCCCATGGATCAGATTTATCGATCAGAAACCGGGAACTGCCGGTAAGAAAAAAGCGATCGAATACGGGATAGAACACGCTACAGGAGAGATCATACTGGTGACAGATGCCGACTGCAGATTGCCGAAGGATTGGGCGACCTCGCTCATTTCCCGGTTTGACTCCGAAACAGGGTTTGTTGCCGGTGGGGTAAAATACCCCGTGGATGGTACATTTTTCAAGAAATTTCAGGCTTATGAGTTCGGGGGGCTTCTACTCGCGGGTGCCGGACTGGCAGGCGCGGGCAAACCTGTAATCTGCAGTGCCGCGAGCATGGCCTTCAGGAAAGAGCTGTTTGAAAAAGTGAACGGATATGAAGCCAGCAAACACCTCGCCTCGGGTGATGATGAGTTCCTGATGAGGGCAATTCACCGGTTGGGGTACAAGGTGAGGTTTGTCCTCGACACCAATTCCACAGTTACAACAAACCCCAGTAGGGATATAAAGAGTTTTGCCGCGCAAAGAAGCAGGTGGGCGAGCAAGGGTTTGCACTACGAACACCCGGCACTGATTGTGATGCTTGTTTTGATATTTTTGTTTTATCTTTCACTCTTTGTTTCACCTTTTCTTTCACTTTTCCCCGGTCCGGGGTACATCGCTTATTTTGTTGCAGCCATGATCGTAAAACTATTTGCCGAGTATCTTGTACTCCTCGAGGGAGGAGGCATACTATTTCCGAAACCGGGTATTCTTATGGTCGCCCTGTTCGAACTCGTTCAAATCCCATATATTGTGTTCGCTTCGATCCGGGGCACATTGGGCGGATTTTCATGGAAGGGGAGGGAGTACAGCCGGTGTATATAACAAAGTACAAGTTTGTACCACCCTATCTGATCCGGATGCTGTATCCGGAAGTGCTCTGGGAAACATCATGCAAAAAAGTACTCTTGACCATCGACGACAGTCCTTCTCCGGATACACTAAGAGTTCTTGACCTGCTGGATACCCACGCGATAAAGGCAGCGTTTTTTGTGAATATTCCAAAAACTGAAAAGAACAGGGGTGCGGTCAGAGAAATTATTAAGAGGGGGCATACTCTCGCGAATCACGGTATGACCCACAAGAAGCTTAGATCCGTTTCGGCGGAAGTTCTTCAGGATCAGGTAGTCTCATCCAAACTAATTCTTGAAGAAATCACCGGAGAAGAGGTGCGATTTTTCAGACCGCCTTACGGGGCATTCGATTTTGCGACTTACGATGCCATCCGGGACTCGGGCCAACGGCTTGTAATGTGGACACTCCTGACGGGTGATTATAAAGGTGATATCAAGCTCTCAACAACCAATGTTAAAAAATATCTT
>RHKR01000590.1 GCA_008363265.1 Chlorobiota bacterium | reverse complement strand
CGTGAGGATATAACGGTTTTTCCCGAAGGGATGCCTGCGGCACAAGACCGCCGCATTTTTACCCCTGCTTGTCGGGGCAACCGCTCTGCCAGCTCTCCAAAATGCAAAATTTCAGACTGAAAATTTACGATTTTCCGCAATATCTGCCAAATTGATTTTTGCCAAATTATCGCTAAATTTCGACTAATAAAAGAAAGCATTCTCATGGCATCAGGTTACTTCAAAACTTCAGACAATATTTTTCTCCACTATTCATGGACAGGCTCCGGACCCATGGACGTGATCGTTCTTCATGGCGGGCTCGGTGACAGCCGTGAGATGGCCGCGATAGTTGATAATCTCGACCCCTGGCAATTCCGCCTGATCCAGATGGACTTCAGGGGCCACGGACTGTCGTACCACGGCGAGAAAGATCTCGACTATGAGTTATACGCGGATGATGTTTTCGCCCTGATGGATGAACTTGCGATAAAAAAAGCTGCAGTGATCGGTTACAGTGACGGCGCAATAACCGGACTCATAATGGCCTACAGAAAACCTGAACGGGTAAGAGCGGTGGTTGCCATCTCCCCTGATACCGGCAGGGCGGGTTGGGTTGACAATACAGATCTTGATGCCACCTTCGCGGAGATCGCCCAGAGCGAGGAGATGCAGGCTGACTATCAGGAGATTTCCCCCGAGCCCCGCAAATTTGACCTGCTGTTATCACGCGTGAAAGCACTTTGGCAGTCAGAAAAACACCTTGATCTCGAACTGCTTCGCACGATAAAAGCATTTTGCTGGGTAATCGGAAGTGAAAATGATGAGTTCATAAAAAAAGAGGATCTCGAACTTATAAAGAACGAGATCCCGAATTCTGATACTTATTTCTTTTTTGATCTGAAGCACGGGGAGCTTACTTCAGCAGTTGCCGGCCTTTCAATAGGCAACGATCATGTGCTTTCATCGATCCTGAAAAGTTAGATCACTGTCCCGCGCCGAAATTCTGTTTGTGCAGATCTTCGATAGCGGAAATAAGGTTTTTCACCTTTTTCAGTTCAGCCTGCGCCCACGTGTTTGAAGGATCAAGTTTCAGTACCGCTTCGAGTTCCTTCTGAGCTGCGTGGTAGTCTTTCTTGCTTATCAACTCTTTCGCGGAATTGATATGCCCGCCCAGCGTTTGGGCATCCTGCCCGGGTAACTTCTTCACTTTCAGTCTGTTGCCGGCTTCCTGAACTATCTGCTTCTTGAATGCATCAGGATATCCGAGATTCACAGTTTTGAAGTGCTCATTCTTTTTCACACCGTCCACGTATCTGAGAAGAAGGTCTTCACTCAGCTTTCTCCATGTGGTGTAAACTGTTTTACC
Organism: Chlorobiota bacterium; assembly: GCA_008363265.1. Taxonomy (GTDB): domain Bacteria; phylum Bacteroidota; class Ignavibacteria; order Ignavibacteriales; family Ignavibacteriaceae; genus UTCHB3. The sequence continues at coordinate 414 of RHKR01000590.1, read as the reverse complement.
GGCATCCTTTGAATAGTTGGTAAGGAACGCGAGTGCTTCCGCTCTTGATGAGGAGAGGAGTTTTATAGCTTTCTCCTCCACTTCCTTCTGTCTCATCAGGAACTGACCTTCAAGCTGATTCTGGACTGTTTTAATATCTTCTATCACAACATTATAGCGTGGATAAGCAAAGTTAGCGACCGCATTGAATACCCAGAATGCCGACTCCCATGTGAACTGTGAAAGCGAGCCAAGGCCTTTTCTGTAATTTTCAGGGATATCGGTAACTGCAGCGTAAACAGGGAACCAGACAGTTGTGTAGGTATCATCCATACCGAACCAGAGCACGCCACCAACTTCATCGGGCATGTGGGAACGTGACTGGCTGATGAACGACCACCCTGTCTGGGGAGTCGAGATCGGTCTCTCGTTGAA
>RHKR01000057.1 GCA_008363265.1 Chlorobiota bacterium | reverse complement strand
TCATGCAGGCCTCCAGCGTTTCGATGAGGGACTCGAATCGGTGGAAAAGGCGATAATGACCTACGGAAGCATTGAGACCGGATTTCTTGAGAAAAGGATGGTCTGGATATCCCTGTGTATCGCATTGGCTCCCATGCTAGGGTTTACCGGCACAGTACAGGGTATGATCGAGGCCTTCGAGGCTATAAAAGAAGCTAACCAGATATCACCGGCAATCGTAGCAGGTGGTATAGCAAAAGCCCTCATCACAACCCTTTTCGGTTTGGTGGTGGCAATGATACTTCAGGTTTTTTACAATTATTTTATTTCCCGGATCGACGACCTTGTTTCAGACATGGAGGAGAGCTCCGTGCAGCTTATTGATAGTCTTTACTCCCTCAAGCAAAAACAACATAAAAAATGAGTCTGATCAGACGGAGAAGAAAAGGGCTGCCTGACGTCCCGCTTGCTTCAATGTCTGACATTGCCTTCCTGCTTCTTATATTTTTCATTGTTGCAGCCACGATCGACGTTGACACGGGTATAAGCCTTTCACTGCCGGCATATGATCCCAAAGAAGCTCCTGCTCAGGTTGAACGCTCCAGGGTTATCGAAGTGAAAATCGTTTCTGAAGAAATACTATTGAACGGTAGCGCCACTTCCGTGAGTGAGTTGGTTAATGTTGTGGCATCCAAGGCCCGTGAATCAGTAAAACTTCCCGAAGAAGAAAAACCCGTTACCCTGATCCTTTACTCAGGCAAGGTACCTTATGGAAAATATATATCAGTGCTCGACAATGTAAAAAGAGGCTACAGGGTGGTACAGGATGAGATATCGCGTCAGGAATTCGGGCGTTCATACCGGACGCTGTCGGAAGAAGAAAGAAGCACGGTTTCAACCAAGGTACCGGTTTTAATAACTGTCGGTGAATTGAAGAATAATGATTAGTTTTGCGGGAAAGCAGAAAAGAAAAGAGACAAAGCCGGGAATTCCGCTTGCTTCAATGCCGGATATCATTTTTATACTGTTGCTCTTCTTCATGGTTTCCACCGTGTTGAAGGAGATCGATGTAAAAGTTGAATACGATTTACCTGAGGCTTCCACTTCCGAAAAGTTTGACAACCGCCGGCTGAATGCCTGGCTCTTCATCGGAAAGGACGGGAAGATTCAGGTAAATGATATGATCGTCAGTCTGGAAAGCGTGAAAGAGAAATTTGAGATTATCAGATCCCGTACGAGCAACGTGGTTGTTCAGATGCGGGTGGATAAGAATGTCCCCATGTCGCTGGTGGAAACCGTGCAACTGGAGCTGCGTAAGGCAAACTGTTTAAGAGTGAATTACATTTCATCACAAAAGAACAAGGATGAAAAATGAGTCTTAAAGACAAAATAAACGAAGAATTAAAAAACGCCATGAAAAGTGGTGACAAACTCCGTCTTGAAACCATCCGCTCGATCCGTGCGGGGATACTAGAGTATGAAAAGAGCGGAAAGGGTGAACTGCAGAATGAAACTGACGAGCAGAATCTTTTGAATTCGATGGCCAAGAAAAGAAAAGAGGCCATGGATATCTACCGTACTGCCGGCAGGAACGATCTCGCTGACAAAGAGGAACGGGAACTGGCGATAATCTCGGAATTCCTCCCCAAACAGCTCAGTAATGATGAGATCGCTCTAAAAGTCGGTGAGATTGCCGCCGCAAATTCCATCGCCAAAGGGGGAGAGTTCAGCAAGTTGATGCCGGCTGTAATGAGGGAGCTTAAAGGTAAAGCTGATGGTGCCCTGATAAAGAAAGCTGTTGAAGAGTACCTCCGCGGTTAGTCCAATTGAACTGGATAGATATTGTAGTGGTTGTACTTACACTTGCATCCTTTTACCTCGGATACAAGGAAGGTTTTATTAAAAAAGTCTTTGATGTGATCGGCTTTTTTCTCGGCATATTTCTGGCAATAAAGTTTGCGGCGGAGATGGGCTCAGTATACAAGAGCCTGTTGGGAGTTGCTGACGGTTCCGCCGGAATTATCGGAGGTGTCACAATCTTCATCTTCTTCCAGGTACTTACGACAGTAATAGTAAAAGCGACAAAAATACACGACAAAGTGAATCACCTCATTAATAAATTAGTAGGTGGCGTGGCCGGAGCCATTCAGATAATCATTTTCTTGAGTGCGATATTTTTTGCAGCTTCCAAATTATCCTTCCCGGCCGAAGAGACTACAAAGGGGTCTTACTTTTACTCTTCTGTCAAGAGCCTTCTGCCATCTATCATTGATGCGATTCTTCCGCAAGATGAAAAGGGTGAAACCAAAAAAGGAAAACTTTTCTAAGATATTCAACTGCCGGAGCAGATGTTCAATAAAGAAAAACTGGAATTTCATAAAGTTCTCGCTCAGGTAGCGAAATATTGCTATACTCAGAGGGGAAAAGATCTCGTATATGGCCTTGAACCTCTTACGGGTGAAACTGAGATACTCTACCAGGGATTGTGTGTATCTGAAGCAAAGGAGTTGATCAATGAAAGAGGGTATCCACCTCTATCCGCATTGAACGACATAATAAAAGACCTCCATCTCACAAAAGTTGATGGTGCAGTTCTCACCGCAAAAGCAGTGTTCAATATTGTTGAACTGGCAATTTGTTCAACCAATCTAAAACAATATCTCAAAACAAATCATGATGTGGCTCCCGTTCTCTCAGAATTGGGCAATTTCCTTTTCGAAGACAAGCTTTTTGACCGGTACATTTCCACGATCTTTGATTCCTCCGGTGAATTAAAAGACACCGCGAGTAAAACCCTGCAGAGCATCAGGAAAGAGATCAGAGAAAAGTCGGAAGAATTGAGAAGGTATGTCACCCGGATAGTTAAAGACCTTACCGAGAAAGAGATCACAAGGGAAAACTACCTGACTCTCCGTGACGGGCGGCTCGTGGTTCCAGTGAAGGTTGAATATAAAAGGCAGATCAAAGGTATTATTCATTCAGAGTCATCCACGGGACAGACAGTCTATATCGAACCTGAAGAGACACTCAATCTGAATAATGACATAGTTTCGCTAAATTTTGCAGAAAAACGGGAGATCGACAGGATATTAAGGGAGGTAACCCTCAGGATCAGATCGAACTACGATGAGCTCCTCCTCAGTTATGAAACTGTGACGACACTTGACTCCATCTTTGCAAGGGGAAATTATTCGATCGAGATTATTGGTTCGTTTCCAACATTTGATCGTGGCAGGGGTATCGAGATATACGGTGGAAGGCATCCGCTCCTCCTGATCAAACATGGGATGCGTGGAACAGTACCTTTCAATCTGAAGGTCGGATCCGGCAACTCAGTAGTGATAACAGGACCAAACGCTGGTGGTAAAACTGTTCTGATCAAGAGCATCGGCCTGCTTGCCTTGATGGCACAGTCGGGGATACATATTCCCGCCGGGCCCGACACCAACCTTCACATTTTCGACAAAATACTCGTTGATATCGGAGACTCACAGTCGATCGACGATGATCTCAGTACTTTCAGTTCGCACCTTTCCAATATCAAAAACATTCTTGAACAGGCGGGGGAGACAACACTGGTGTTGATAGATGAGATCGGTACCGGCACCGACCCGGATTCAGGAGCTGCCATCTCACGTTCAGTTCTGTTAAAGTTGCATTCGGCGGGAAGTATGGTCTTTTCCACAACACATCTCTCCGCGCTTAAAGCACTCGCGTCAGAGGTGGATGGCTTTTACAATGCTTCCATGAGCTTCGATACTGAAGAGCTGAAACCAACTTATCAGTTCAGGCAGGGTATACCCGGCTCGAGTTATGCATTCGAGATACTTATCCGTTTGGGATTTGAGAGAGAATTCATTGATGCAGCCACCGGTTTTGTTCAGGATATAAGCGCGGGACTTGAGAAAATACTTCTTGAAGTGGAAGAGAGAGAGCAGGAACTGATGAAAAAACTGCAGCATTTCGAGAAGGAAAATACGAGACTAACCGGTTTGGCAAATCTCTACGAGAAAAAAGTTAAAGAGCTCGATAAGGAAAAGAACAAGATTCTTCGTGAGGCCAAAGAAAAAGCCGCCGTTTTCATTGATGAAGCCAACCGCGAGGTTCAGAAAATTATCAAGGAGATTAAGGAGACTCAGGCCTCGAAGGCTGCCACGGGCGGTGCCGGCAAGAAGCTGGACCAACTGAAAGGTAAGGTCGAAAACATTAATGTGTCTGTACCGGTCGAATCGGAAGAGGATAATTCTCCTGTCCGGATAGGCGATACCGTTAAGATCAGGGAATCCGAAACCTACGGAGAGGTGATAGAAATTTCCCCGGATGGGAGGAACCTTGTTATTGCTACCGGACCCCTGAGGATATCTTTCAAAGTTGATGAGTGTATAAAAGTATCCAACAAAACGATAAGAAAAGAGCAGCGCAGAGCAGGTTCCGTTGAAGTTCGGTCAGATGTCGGATACCGGCTTGATATAAGAGGTGAGAGAGCCGGTGATATCGAGAACCGGGTCGAACGTTTTCTCATAGATGCCTACATTTCCAATCTAAACCGCGTTGAAATACTGCACGGTAAAGGGACAGGCGCATTGAAAAAGGTTGTGCACGACCTGTTGAAGCAGAATCCTAAAGTGAGTAATTACTATTATGCCCCTGTCGATCTCGGAGGGGAAGGTGTTACAATTGTGGAATTTTCGGAGTAGTAGATGTACTTTAAAAAGATATTGATAGTAAACAGGGGTGAGATAGCCCTAAGAATAATCAGAGGTGCCAGGGAGTTGGGGATACAAAGTGTTGCACTTTATTCCGATGCCGATTTGAATTCCCTTCATGTGAAATACGCTGATGAGTCTTATCATCTTTCCGGTACTGCTGCCGGTGAGACTTACCTGAACATCGAAAAAATCCTTGAGATCGCCAGGATCTCGGGAGCAGATGCCATCCACCCCGGCTATGGATTTCTTTCTGAGAGGGCACATTTTATTGAGGCGGTCGAGAGAGCCGGGCTCGTTTTTATTGGACCGTCATCCAGATCTGTGGAAATGATGGGAAGCAAAACGGGTGCCAGGCAGATTATGCAGAAGCATGGAGTACCATTTGTCCCCGGCACTACAGAACCGGTTGAATCGATAGAGGAGGCAACGGCATTCGCTTCGGGTATCGGTTATCCCGTCTTGATAAAAGCATCAGCAGGTGGGGGAGGAAAGGGGATGAAGAAAGTTTATTCTTCCACTGAAATGGAAGATGCATTTTTTTCTGCAAAAAGAGAGGCCCTCTCCGCTTTTGGTGACAGCGCGGTCTACATCGAGAAGTTCATTGAAAATCCAAAGCATATAGAAGTTCAGATTTTAGGGGATAAACATGGAAACTACGTCCATGTATTTGAAAGGGAGTGTTCTGTGCAACGCCGTCACCAGAAGATAATCGAGGAATCTCCTTCATCAGTGATGGATCAGGATACGAGACGGAGGATAACAGCCACCGCCATACAGGCAGCGAAAGCATGTGGATACTACAACGCGGGAACGATCGAGTTCCTGATGGATGAGAATAAAAATTATTACTTCCTGGAAATGAACACCCGTCTTCAGGTTGAGCATCCCGTAACAGAAATGATTTCCGGTCTCGACCTTGTAAAAGAACAGATAAAGATAGCTGCAGGAGAGAGGTTATCTTTCTCTCAGAAGGATCTCAAGATCAATGGCCATGCGGTCGAGTGCAGGGTTTATGCCGAAGACCCGGATAATAATTTTCTGCCATCAACCGGAAAGATCACATTCCATCGTTTACCCACCGGCCCCGGTGTCAGGGTGGATGAAGGTATCGAAGCAGGTTCGGAAGTAACCGTTTATTACGATCCCATGCTCAGCAAGGTGATCGCCCACGGTGCAACCCGTGAGACAGCGATCGAAAGAATGAAAATGGCTCTCTCTTCATACTCAATTACGGGTGTTCAAACAAATATATCAGTTTTATTGTGGTTATTGAACAATGATTCTTTTTTGAGTGGAAAATATTCCATAAATTTGATAGATAAGGAGTTTTTACCTTTAGTCCCCGGCAAGTGGAAGGACTGTCTCTGTGAGGATCTGGAAGACGCGGCAGCTGCATTTGCCGCCATTCTGCGAGAGAGAGCCCGAAACAGCGCCAACAATGTCAGAATAAACGAGGTTTTAGACGATAATCTTTGGTACAAAGACGAATGATCCCGGACTACTTTGTAGATATTAACGGCAGAGAGAAGTCCGTTAAATTCGATGGTTCTGATACTATTCAAATTGGGGACCACTCTTATGAGTATCATTTCGAAGAGATCAACCAGTTTTATTATATTTTACGATTGAACAACAGGGTTTACCGCATCAACAGAGTATCCGGAGAAAAGAACAATCATCTAATATTAACAGATGGGAAATACTTTGAAACGGAGGTCAGGACCAATCTTGAACAGAAGGCCCGCCAAGTGCTCTCCAACGTCAAACAGCAAAACCACCATTCATTGATCCGATCGCCTATGCCCGGGATGGTTCTTAGTCTTAAGAAGAATGCCGGGGATGAGGTTGCACAAGGTGAATCAATAATGATACTTGAAGCAATGAAAATGGAGAATGACATCAAGTCCCCCTTTAGCGGTAGGATCAAGGAGATATTCGTTTCCGAACGTTCTGCCGTGGAAAAAGGAGCAAAGTTATTTCTAATTGGTTAATCAAAAACTATTTTTCCGGAGGCACTGTGAAAAAATGTTTCTTTTCTTTTCTGTTTTCTCTGATCATTGGAGGAAATGTGTTCGCCAGCGGTTTTCAGCTCAATGAGCATGGAGCCAGGGCGATGGCAATGGGAGGCGCGTTTGCAGGATTGGCAAACGATCTTTCTGCCATGTATTTCAACCCGGCCGGTCTGGCCTTTATTGGTGGCACGAACGCTGCAGCCGGAACGGCTTTGATCGCTCCAAGCGCGGCTTTCAGAGGTCCCTCTCCGTCGATCGAAGAGACGAAAGTAAAAAGCAAATTATTCACCCCAATTCATTTTTACCTTTCTCATCAGTTAAGTGACAAGCTAGTTCTCGGATTCGCTCTGAACAACCCGTTTGGTCTTGGAACTGATTGGGATGAAAACTGGGTTGGCCGCTACATGGCGGTCAAAACAGAGGTCAGAGTATTTGCGTTCCATGCGATCGCTGCGTACAAACTGATGGATAACCTTAGTGTTTCAGCCGGTTTCCAGTACAACTACGCGGATGTAGAGATCACAAAGAAGCAAAAGCTTGCTCCATTCAATGCTGATGCATACGTTGATCTTAAAGGCACCGCAAAATCAGCTTTCGGGTTCGTTCTTGGAGCCCTTTGGAAACCCACACAAGCACTCTCCGTTGGTGTTTCCTACAGAAGTCAGGTTAAACACAGTTTCTCAGGTGATGTAGTAACCACAGGACCTTCCCAGCTTTCCGCGAGCCTCCCGAATGCTCCGATCGAAGCCGTACTTACAACACCGGCTCAGCTAACAGCCGGTATCGCCTACAGATTCACACCCGGATTTGTTGTCACTGCAGATTTCCAGTATGTTTGGTGGTCAAGTTACGACACTCTCAAAGTAACCTTTGCGTCCGATGGAAAAACTCTGACTGCTTCTGAAAGACTCTACAAAGATGTTTGGATAGCAAGACTTGGCGTAGAGTACAAATACTCGAAAGATCTTGATCTCCGCGCAGGATTCCTGTATGACAAGAATCCGATCGAAGACAAAAAAGTTGATCCTACACTTCCTGATTCAGACAGAATGGGATTCTCCGCAGGTATCGGTTACAGGTTATCCAACGCGATCAGCATGGATCTGGCATATCTGTTCCTCAGGTTTAACGAAAGAACTATCACCAATTCAATAGAGAGCTATTCCGGTAGCGGATTTGCTCCAATGAACGGAACATACAATTCTTACGCGAACCTCTTTTCATTAACATTTAACTATAAATTTTAATTAGAGGAACCGAATCAATGAAAAAGTTTTTTAGCATAATCTCAGTTTTCGCCCTGTCTGTTATCCTTTTTACCGGATGCCAGGACAGATCAGATTTAACTGCTCCTGCGGCTCCCAGTACTGGAACCGCGAATTTTACACGATACGTTGCTATTGGTAACAGTCTGACCGCCGGCTATCAGTCTGGATCAGTGTTTGAGTCCGCACAGAGGTATTCATATGCTGCTCAGATCGCCAATCAGGTTGGTACTACTTTCGCTTACCCAAACGTTGGCGAACCCGGTACAAAAGGACGTATTGAAGTTGTCAGCGTTTCGCCGTTTGTTTCATACATAAATCCGAACAGCGGTCCTTTGCTCAACGCAACCTATCCAAAGCCATACAACAACCTCGGAATATCCGGCGCACTTCTGTATGACTTCATGAATGCTTACGACTCACTGAGCTGCTTCTCGGCAGTATTTGGTGGTTCGCCGAACCCGATGTTCAACCTCGTTCTCAGGAACACTGGTGGCGCGAAGACGACACAGTGGCTTCAACTCAAGGCCCAGCAGCCAACATTTGTTACTTTCTGGCTCGGATCAAATGACATACTTGGTCACGCTGCGTCAGGCGGAACTGTTCCTTACACACCGGTAGCCACTTTTACCGCCCTCTACAATCAGGCGATGGACAGTTTGAAGAGCCTCAATGTACCGGTAGCAGTTGCAAACATTCTTGATGTTACCGTTGCTGCATATTTCACCACCGTTGGTGGACAGCTTCAGCAGCAGGGTGTAACAGCCGTTTGGGGCATCGCCGGAACCGGTGATACCATTCCGATGCCGCTCTCAAGCAACCTGCTTACTCTCACAGCAGCAGCTGAGCTTGCAGCAGGAAAGGGTCTCTCAAAGGCTAACCCGATCAGCAACCGTTTCATCCTTGATCAGGCTGAAATTGTTACTGTTAAGAGCATAATTGCCCAGTACAATACAGTTATCCAGAATGCCGCCACAGCAAAAGATTTCGCTTTTGTTAACGCTCATGCACTTCTAATGCAGATAGCTGCCGCTTATCCGACAGGTGGTTATTTTGTGGATGGTGTGAAATTCACGCCGGTTTTTGTGACAGGTAATCTTTTCAGCCTTGACGGTGTTCACCCGACAAGCCAGGCTCATGGCCTCGTAGCCAACGCTTTCATCAGCGCGATCAACAGCAAGTACAACGCCACAATCCCGCTGATCAATATTTCGACTATCCCTGGCAGTTTGATCTTCAAAGGGCAGGCTAATGGGATCGTGAAACCGGATTACACTCCGGAAATGTTCAAACACATTCTTTTCTAAACAATTAAAGGATTTTGGCATTGAAACCTTTTAAGCTTTCAGTCAGGTTAGCAAGCATTTTCTTACTCTCCTTTCTTACATTGATTTCTCTCTCCTCATGCTCGACAGTAGAGGAGGAGAAAAAAGATGAA
>RHKR01000589.1 GCA_008363265.1 Chlorobiota bacterium | reverse complement strand
GGCCATGGTTTTGTATGGCTCCTTGTCGGGGAAATTCACGTCATCGTAAAGAATAACGAGTGTGGTATGGGGAGATGGATTCTTAAAGTAAGAAACGAGGTGTGAGTTGTACTTCCTGCCATCGAACTTCAGATTATTGAAGTTTTTCACGATCGCCAGCCGTCTGTCACCGGCGAGGGGGAACGACTGACAAAAATCGAGCAGGTCGTCAATGGTTGTTGATGAGCCCTGAAAGAGCTGGATATCGTAGTCGAAAGGAATCTCAGGCTCCAGATATTTCTGGAGGGCCTGAGTCCTTTTCTCAATCTCGTAGCCGTCTTTTCCGTAGAAAAAGTAGACAGGTTTAAGTTTTTTTGCCTTAAGGTCCTGCGCCACCGTGGAGATCAACGGCGCCTGAAATTTTTTACTCACTTACCTTGATCGAGTTAATTACAACATCAACAACGGGACGGTCGAAAGGTTTCAGAGTCTCGGTGCTGCCGATCGATTCAACAACATCCATACCCGAGGTAACCTTGCCGAAAACGGTATGCTTACCGTCGAGCCAGGGTGTCGGAACCAGGGTGATGAAGAACTGGCTGCCGTTGGTATTGGGGCCTGCGTTGGCCATCGAGAGGATACCGGGGCCTGTGTGTCTTAGGTCTTTCACGATCTCATCGTTGAATTTCGGTCCCCAGATGCTTTCTCCGCCGCGACCTGTGCCGGTCGGGTCACCGCCCTGGATCATGAAGTTCTCGATAACCCTGTGAAAGATAACGCCGTTGTAATAACCTTTTTTGGCCAGACCGGTGAAGTTCTCAACTGTCTTCGGTGTTTGATCGGCGAAAAGTTCAACCTCGAACTCTCCCATCGATGTGTCAAATGTTGCTTTGATAACGCTCATTTTTTCTTCCTTTTTTCGATTTTAATATCCTGTATAACGACTGATTCGACCGGTTTGTCTTGAGGACCTTTTTTAACCTTGCTGATCTTGTCTACCACGTCGTACCCGTTGATCACTTCGCCGAAGATGGTGTGCTTGTAGTTAAGCCACTCGGTCTTCGCGGTGGTGATAAAAAACTGTGAAGTGTTTGTGTTCGGTCCCCTGTTCGCCATGGCGAGGAGTCCGGTCTTGTCGAATGTAAGTCCCATCACGAATTCGTCAGCGAATTCGCTGCCCCATATCGATCTGCCTCCCATACCGGTGCCGGTCGAGTCACCACCCTGGATCATGAAGTTCTCGATAACCCTGTGGAAAATGATCCCGTTATAGTAGCCCTGTGAAGCGAGGGTTGTAAAGTTCTCAACCGTTTTGGGGGTTTCTTTCGGGTAGAGTTGTATTTCGATCGTTCCCATGTTGGTCTTCATAACTGCCACTGTGAGAGTGTCGTAATTGAAGACCGGACTTTCGGAAACAGGGGATTTCTTTTGGGCACAGCCCGTAAAACTGATCAAAGCGAATAGAAGTATCACCGTGATATTACGCATCAATTTCTCCGTTATGGTGTAATGGTGTTCGAAAAGAGTAATGCCAGAATGATCAGTCCGGCTACAATTCTGTAAACAATAAAAAGGTTCGTAGAGTTTTTTCTTAGGAACTTCAGCAGAAAATCGATGGCGAGGTAACCGCTGACGCCTGAAACAACTGTGGCAACCGCGACCGCGATCAAATGGTCGTGATTCAGGAATTCAAGGCCCACCTTGAGTTGAAGCAGACCGCTGGCGAGAATTGCCGGGATGCTGAGGAGGAACGAGAACCTGGCAGCCGCCTCCCTGTTCAGGCCCATAA
>RHKR01000588.1 GCA_008363265.1 Chlorobiota bacterium | reverse complement strand
GCACTCGGAATGGTTGAGACCAGGGGATTGGTTGGTGCTATTGAAGCAGCCGATGCCATGTGCAAAGCTGCAAACGTACGGCTCATCGGGAGAGAGAAGACCAATCCCGCCCTGATCACCATTAAGATAGTTGGCGAGACGGCCGCAGTGAAAACTGCCGTTGAGGCAGGAGCTGCCGCCGCCGCCAGGGTAGGCGAACTTGTATCCACACACGTGATCCCCCGACCCGATCTTCAGCTTGAGTCGATAATCGGGAACGCTCCCGAACCTGCTCCCGCGCCTGCAGAAAAAGCCAAGGCATCACCACCGCCCCAGCCGCCCAAGGTTGCACCGGTGGCTGATCCGAAGCCGGTTGTTGAGGTGAGAATAGAGGAGAAACCCGATCCGCCGAAAGCACTGGTTGCACAGCCAAAACCTGCCCCGGCAATTAAAGCCACGGGAAAGATGGCATTGATGAAGGTCACGGAACTCCGTAATCTCGCGCGATCTACCGAAGGGTTCCCTATAAAGGGTCGTGAGATATCAGTGGCTAACAAAGAGGAACTGCTAAGGCTTTTCGAGTCAATCGGCAAGAGGTCGTAAAGTGGCCTTCCGTATCACGGGAAGACGGTGACAGGGAATGAAAAAAAATCTGCCTTCAATTATCGTCTCCCTCCTTCTTGCGACGGGAGCCTGGATTTTCATCACCCTGTCGGGTGAATTCTACCTGAATTACCGCATACCCATTGCTTACACCAATCTTCCGTCCAATTTAGTGGTCGATAACAGCCTTCCGCGTGAGGTCGACTTTAAACTGAAGGGGAGCGGATGGAAGTTTATCTCCCTTTACTTCAGTGATGACAACATCTTTACCGTACCGGTATCTCAGGACAGCATCAATTCCGGTGTGAATCTCTTCTCACTTCTCGATCAGAACACCTGGCTGTCGTCAGAATTCACAATAATCGACATCTACCCTTCCCGGTTGAGCATAAAAACCGAGGAGGTGGATCTTGCCGTGAAACCCGTTGTGCCAGATCTGATACTTGAGTTTGAAGAAGGTTTCGGACTCGCCAGCAAGGTGAAGATCACCCCCGAGAGGATCAGGATCAAAGGATCAGCTAAACTTACAGGGAGCATCAGATCTCTGAAAACGCAGCGTACCACACTAACCGGGCTAAAGGAAAAAACTGTGATAGAAGTGTCGCTCGACCAGATCGACGGCATTGAGTTCCAGCCCAACAAGGTGGTTGTTGAGATCGATGTCCAGAAAATTGCCGACCGCGAGATCGAGGGCGTACGCATGACAATCATTGACGGTCCGCGCGATCAGGAGATCGTTCTTGTACCTGACGAGGTTTCGGTGGTTGTCAGAGGTGGTATCGACAGGATCGGGGCGATCAAGCCGGAAGAAATAAGAGCTCTGCTGAATTATTCCGAAATGATCAGGGATTCCTCAGGCACTGCGGTTCCAAACATTGTATTGCCTGACAACATAAATTTCATCGACGTAAAACCCGGTCGAATTAGATACATCATAAAACAGAATTAATATGTTCATCAGCTTCGAAGGAATAGATTTTTGTGGCAAGACCACACAGATCGAGTTACTAAAAAAATATCTGGAGTCATTCGGCAGGAAGGTTTTCATTGTTCGCGAACCCGGGGGTACCACCATTTCCGAACAGATCAGAGGGATCCTTTTGAATAAGAAGCACCTTGAAATGTGTGATGAAACAGAGATATTCCTTTTTTCGGGTGCCAGGGCACAGGTTGTCAGGGAGGTTATCCG
>RHKR01000056.1 GCA_008363265.1 Chlorobiota bacterium | reverse complement strand
TAAATTATTCAATTTTTTTATAGTTCGTCAATCTTTATGTTTCTTCACTTTATTTTTTGGTTTTGAGGATTATTATGAAAGAGATCAACGGTTTTCTACAGGCCGACGGGCTGAAATTTGCCATAGTCGTCAGCCGGTTTAACGATTTTATCACAAACAAACTCCTTGACGGCGCGGTTGATTGCATCGTCCGTCACGGCGGTGATCAGGAAGACATCACAGTCGTCCGTGTTCCCGGTGCATTCGAGGTCCCGTACGTGGCAAAAGCAGTCGCCGAAAAGAGAGAGTACGATGCTGTGATCTGCCTCGGCGCGGTGATCAGAGGTGCCACACCCCATTTCGAATATGTCGCGGCTGAATCCGCAAAAGGAGTTGCCGCTGCCGCGATGTCGACAGGTGTTCCTGTAGTTTACGGGATAGTAACCACAGATACCATTGAGCAGGCGGTGGAGCGCGCAGGTACAAAAGCCGGAAACAAAGGCTGGGATGCCGCCCTTACCGCGATTGAAACAGCAAATCTGATGAACGAACTGAAAAAATAGCCGATGCGTTTACACCTTTTCTCATTCCTTTTTCTTCTCCTTGCAGCCGTTACACCCGCTCAGGAAGCGTTTGACTGGCAGATATTCTCCAGTAAAAGCAATCTTGCCACAGCCCTGTACGACGGTGAAAAGATTTGGACAGGATCAGAGGGAGGTGTCTATTCGTTCAACATTGCAGATTCAACTTTCACCACCCTTACAAAAGCGAACGGCTTGAACGGTTCACCCGTAAAAGCGATCGTGGTCGACCCTTACAGGAAGATATGGTTTGGCAGCCTTAACGGAATAATCGATGTTTACAACCCGGCCACCGGTTCATTTAACCGTATTATGGCGATCGCCAACTCCAACAAGACCCTCAGGGGAATTAACGGACTCTCCCTCTCGGGAGATACAGTAGTGGTCGCCACCGATTTCGGTGTCTCACTGATAAACAGCAGAACACTCGATTTCTACGATACTTATGTGAAGTTCGGCTCAATACCCGCCAACACAAAAGTTAACTCTATAAGACGATCGGGTCTCTATTATGTTTCCACTCAGAGCGGCCTGGCAGTTCAGAAACCCGGCACAACCAACCTGAACGATCCCAACGCCTGGGATGTCTACACCTCAGTCCCCGGCTTCACAACCGTTATCTTCTATTTCCTGGCGGAATCGGGCGGCGAACTGATCGCCGGTACTTCAAGGGGATTGTTCAAATTCTCGTCGGGTGTCTTTACTCCATACATTTCAGAATTGTCTGGAAAGACCGTAAAGAACGCTATCCAGGATGGAACCTCTACCTGGTACCTGGTCGACTACGCGGTTCCGGGTGGCACACGCAGCACTTTGTATAAAGTGACCAATGGTGTTATTACATTTTCAAGAACAGACCTCCCTGTTCTATCCGGGCTGATCCCGGGTCCGGGAGAATTCAAATACCTCCCTTCGACTGAAGGTTTGCTGCGACTTACTGAAAGCGGCGCGCTCGATGTGATCACTCCGAACGGCCCTTCCGCCAACGTTTTTGGAGGAATTACCGTCGACAGGAACGGAAACGTCTATTCAGCCAGCGGACGTGATCTTACGGGCAAGGGTTACTACAGGTTTGACGGTTCGAAATGGACCAACTTTGAGGCCTCACGAATCCCGGGTATGCCGACAAATTCATACTACAACTCATACACAACTTCCGACGGAAGTGTTTATCTCGGTAGTTACGGCAAGGGATTTCTGCGGATAAAGCCTGACGGAAACACGGTTTATTACACCGCCTCCAACACCCCCCTTGTAGGCATTGCCGCAGATCCAAACTTCCTCGTGATCTCCGCTCTCAGGAATGATTCCCGGGGAAATCTTTGGATACTTAACTTTGACGCGGGTAACCGTAAAACGCTGAGCCTTCTAACCGGGGACAGCACCTGGTACGGATTCGAAAACCCGTGGGGAGCCGGGGTGACAAATTACTCAAACCTCGAGATCGATCAGAGTGACACGAAGTGGTTCACAAGCCCGCTCCGCAACTACCTCTATTACTACAACGAGAGAGGCACCCCATCGAACACAGCGGATGACATTTCGGGCTTCCTGACGGAATCGAACGGACTTAACGGACAGAAAATAAACGCTCTTGCAATCGACAAAAGGGGTGACATGTGGATCGGGACCGATCTTGGTGTTCAGATCGCGACCTCGTTGAGCAATGTGCTGCAGAACAGTTCAACCGCAAAGCCCAGGATATCCACCGTATTCTCACTCAGACAGCAGAAGATCAACTCGATCGTTGTTGATCCCGTGAACAGAAAATGGGTGGGAACCGACGCGGGGCTCTTCCTGGTCTCTTCCGACGGAACTGAACTGATCGCCTTCTACGATGCCACCAACAGCCCCCTCCTCTCAAATGATATCCCGGTAATGGGGAGCGATCAGAAGAACGGTAAGATATTTATCGGGCAGACGGGCGGATTGATATCGTTCAGCACCAGGGCACCTTCACCCAATGTCGACTACTCCGCACTTTACGCCTACCCAAGCCCTTACTACCCCGGCAAAGGCGGCCTGCTTACGATCGACGGGCTGATCAAAGATTCAGACATCACAATTCTTGATGTCTCCGGAAACAAGGTGAAATTTTTCTCATCTCCGGGTGGCAGGGTGGCCAACTGGGACGGAAAAGACGAAGCCGGCAACACTGTGGCCACCGGCGTCTATTTTATTGTTGCATCCGATAAAGAAGGAAACACCGTGGCGAAAATAAAAGTCGCGGTTGTCCGGTGATCAGTCAAGGTAAAGGAACCAGAAAATTACCGGGATCAGCAGTCCGGCGATAAATATCCACTTCCCTTTCCCTCCAAAACCGTTCTTCCCTTTCACCATTATCACTCCTGATATGGCAAGGAATGCCAGCAGAACCGCGAATATATCCGCAACCCATGTCCAGACTTTCTTCGGCTTGTTCAGGTGAAGGAAGTTCACTTCTTTCAGCACCGGTTTTCCTTTGGTTGTCTCGATCACCATCTCGCCGGTGGCGAGGTTGAAGTCAATGGTCTCACCTTCATAGAAAAATCTTACCTTTTCGTCACTCTCCCAGAACACTTCTTTGGGTTTTTCAACTTTCAGGCGCGCGGTTACAATGCTGTCGATCGCCGGGTCATTCCAGAGAGCCTGCGGGATCGAGTCCGCCTTAAGCATCTCCTTTGTTATTGTGTAACTCGGATTCCAGTCGTCAATGTGGTTCACGGCCACACCGGAAATAGCGTAAATTATCGTGAGACCCGATATGAAAAATCCAATATCGCGGTGCCACTTCCTTAAGAATATCCTTATCTTTTTTTCTCTTTCACTCATCTCAATACTGCAAAAAATTAAAAAAAAGGTCTTGCACGGCATGAAGCGGCGCAAGACCTGAAAATGATCAATTCAGAATTTTAGAAGATGCGGGCACCGGTTCCCTTGATCCTGTATACGGTTTTTCCTGACTTGATGGTCGAGGGATCAAACTTGGTTTTCTGCTCTTCTGCTTTGTGCTTCTCGGCCTCGATCAGTTCTTCCTTGGTGTAGACGAGTTCTTCAACCACGCCCTGAACAATTGCTTTATGTCCTTTTTTGGCAACAGGGAATACTATAACGCCATCATCTACTTTTATCTTGATCTTCTGACCTTTTTTGTCTCCGGCAACCTCCATCCAGCAACCTCTTTTCTGACAAACGTCAACAACGGTTCCTTCGATCATCACGGTTTTGCCTACATATTTCTTGGGGGATGCAAAAATGGCCGATACCTTGGTTTTGCTCTTTAATGAAGGTGCCTGTCCGTAAACGTCACCTTTCTGCGCGAAAGACGCGCCTGTAAAAAGAAATGCTGCAACCAGCAGTGTGAAAAGTGTTCTCATGTATTATGTCCTTTTTATTGTTCTTCAGATGATCAATTTCTAAAAATTCCAACTCTGTTCTGACATCGCCTGAATACCTTTGGTTTAAATTACCCCTCTTCGGGGATCACCAGTTCCTTTATAAACGAAGTGAAGGATGACATGTCAAGTGGCTTCGTATAAAAGAAATCAAAACCCTCCTCAACTATCTGTGCCCTGTCAGCATTAAGGGCGTAACCGGTAACTGCTATGAACGGAACATCCTCATACCCGGGGAGTTTTCTGATCTTCTTCATGGTATCAACTCCGGAAAGCCCCTCCCCCAGATTAATATCGAGGATGACAGCCGCGTACCTCTTCCCTTCAGCAAGCCTGACAGCCTGATCACCCGACCGGGCGGTATCGACAGCGCATATCTTCTTCAGGTATAGTGCCATCACTTCCGAATTCATTTTACTGTCCTCAACTATCAACAGTTCCTGCCTGAGTGAAGAACTTGAGGCTTTTTTGAAATATTTCAGTCTATCCGCCTCAACACCGGCCACTTCCACTGAAGTTTCCGGAGAAAGTATAATGGTAAAAGTGGTCCGTTTACCCGGTACACTCTCGATCTTTATCGTACCGCCGAGCCTCTTGATTATCTCTTTCGTCACTCTCAGCCCGAAGCCGGTTGATTCAACGGTGCGTGTCAGATCGCTCTGAGTAGCCAAAGCATCGCTGAATATCGCGTCGATCTCATCTTTTTTAATGCCGGGTCCCGTGTCGGTAACCCTGAAGAGTATCTCGTCATCAGAGGCCGGAGGTCTTACCACTTCAACCCTTACGGTTCCATCGGAAGTGAACTTGACCGCGTTGTTGATCAGGTTGCCCGTGGCCTTGGCGATCAGTCCGGGATCGGTGACGAGTGAGAGTCCGTCCTGAATATAGGATTCGAATCTCAGCCCTTTATCCTCGGCTATCTCCCGGTAATAGTCGAGTACCTCTCTAAGCGCCGCCCCGGGTTCAATGCTCCTGAGGTTTATGCTCCAGGAATCTTTCTCCATGTTCAGGATATCCGATACGGCATCCAGTCTGTTAAGCACCCTTCCCGCTGAATGTTTGATCGACCTGAGAATTTTCCTGTGTTCCATGTCGGTTACTTCGGAAATCAGTAGGTCGAGAAAACCGCTTATTCCGTTTAAAGGATTTCTGATCTCAAGGTTAAGGTCTTCCAGCAGGGCTATCTTCTCTTTATGAAGGCGGTCAAGGTTATCCTTTTGCTTCTTGATATCACTTTCAAGTTTTTTCCTGGCCGTAACATCCTGCTTGAAGGCGACCAGCCTCTCGATGCCGCCATCCTTCCCTTTCAACCCGGAAATGGCGCCTGAATCCCAATAATGGGTGCCGTCCTTTTTCCTGTTGATAATGTCACCCTGCCAGATATCACCTGAAAGTACAACTTTCCACAGGTTCTCATAGAAAACAGGAGGGAGGACGCCTGACTTTAGCAGCGAAGGTTTCTGCCCCAACAGTTCTGCAACCGAATAGCCTGTAATTTCAGCAAGCTTCTGGTTGGCATACTGGATGATGCCTGAGGGGTCGGTTACCATGATACCAAGGGGGGCACCCTCGATGATCTGCTCAAAAAAGGAACTGGTCGTCAGATGATTGTAGTACCAGGTCAGATCTATCGCCGCTCCGGAAATAAGAACCGGGGTACCCGACTCATCGTTATGAACCTCAACGATCGACCGGATGTAACGAAGGGTTTTCGAGGGATCGAACAGCCGGTAGTCGACCACGTATCCTTTGAAATCGTGAATAAGATCTGTAGCCGCTTTTTCCACTTTGGGGCGGTCCTCAGGTACGATCATCTCATTGATCTTGTTCTGAAGAAATTTCAGTTCCTCGGGGTCGTCCTCGAGCGTTCGGTTGATTCCGTAAAGTTCAAATATTTCATCACTGATCCAAACGGCGCCCTTGTGAAGGTCGATCTCCCAATATCCCGCGGCGAGCGACCTGTTAAGCTTCTTCATCCGACCGAGATTGACAGTGTCTTCCACAATCTCTTTTAGGACATCCCCGGGATACCTTAACAGAAGTATCCACCCGATGTGAGACCCGTCCGCATTCTTTACCGATGAGATCACTCCCGTTACCGCCGTATCGTTGATGCCGTACTTCAGTTTCGCCTTGTTTCCGAGTCGGTTGGCGATTCCGGTCTTCTTAACCTGATCGAGTATCTGTTTAAGGTCAAGCCCTGAATCGGGATCGATGATTTGGAGGAGGTCGGTCAGCTTCTTGTTTACAAGCCGGTCATAGGAAAGGTCGAGTGTAACCTCGGCGGTGTAGTTCAGGTAGGTTATTACACCATTGGCGTCAACCATAATGAAAGGGTCGCCTACAGCGGCTATCGCCGCACTCAGTTCTGAGGAAGATGCGGTAAGAGTGTCAACTTCCGCGTTCTTCAAAGTGATATCACGCTGGGTGGCGAAGCATCCGAGAAGGAGTCCATCCTGATCATATATGTTTACAAACTCGGTTTCGATCCAGATGTTCATCCCCGGCGCTATCGACTCCGAGGTTTCCATGTTCAGCCAGCCCGTTTTCAGCAGTTTCTTCCAGGCTGCCCTTCCGTTCGCCACGTCGTAATAAAAATATCTCTCGGGTGTTACACCCATCAGATTACCGTCGAAGGCGGGGTTCAGCTCGGCCGAACGTGTATTGAAGATGGTGATCTTCTGAGTCTGAAAAATATGATCAAATAATGCGGGATCATCGGTAGCGGGGTCCCACATTACGGGTTCATCGAGCATCATGACAAAAAATCCGTCGGGCGATGCTTCAAACAGCAGCCGCAGGATATAATTGGTATACGGTTCGGTGTGGGTTGAAGCGATTTCCGGAAGTAACCCGTCGGATCTTTTCACCGGATTAATATTTGCTGATCTGTAGGGTTTGGCTCGCTCCATGGTGAACTGTCACTTTTGAGTGTAAATTGAAGTAAATCCCGCTCCGAGTGAAGCTTCGTTGTACGACCACGTTCTGTCGTCACTGGTTTTCACAGAATACCTGCCGGGTTTAAGGATGATCCCCGTCTCAGCCTCCCAAATTGCGGAAGCCACACCGTTTCTGCCGGTTTTTGCTTCAGCATTCCACCTGCGGCGCTCTTTCCCGTCAGCACCAACGAGTATAATGTCACCAGCAGGCGAACCTTTACCATCGTTCCAGTGGTAGGTTCTTATCTTTACGATCTCCAATTCACTGTAAACCTCGAAAGTGAAGGGTTTTGCACCGCCCTGTTTCACGGGGGAACCATTCTCGTTTGAGTAAACTGCTTTCAGGTCCCGGGAACACCCGGTCAGGAGCAGCATCAGAAATATAGCCGGTATGATTCTTTTCATAATAAAGGGAATATTTGGAAATCGAATAATCAGAAATTTTAATTTAATTGTTTTACATGAAATAAATAAACGAAAATTGAACTCCGCAACAGACATCACACTGATATAAAAAAAAGGCACGAGGTATTGATCCTTGTGCCTTTTCAATTTTTCAGGGGTTGCTATTTTGAAGCAACTTTCTTATCGAGTGTTTTATTCCCGACTCCGTGGCAGGCGCTGCACTTCTGAGTCTTGAATGAAACCTCGATTCCTCCCGGATGGGTGAATTCAAGACCCTTGGAAGAGATCTGCTGACCCTTCTGTGGAGTTGTTTCCTCAAGGAGGATGTGGCAGCTGTTGCAGTCGTTGGTGATCACCTTGCCATCATCACTCACATGGTTTCCATCGTGGCAGCGGAAGCAACCGTCGTAATTCATGTGGCCGAGATGATTCGGGTATTTTCTCCAGCTTACTTTCATTTCAGGGAAATAGTTCTTCGAGTAGATAACCTGGATCTCCTTCACAGCGTTTGCTATATCCTTGGCCCTGCTCTTGGCAATATCTGGATATGTGTTGCGGTAAAAATCAGTGATCTTCTTCGCTATCCCAAGCCGGGCCTCCTCTTTGGTCGCGTACTCACCATCGAGGGCCTGTGTTGTGATGCTCTTGATGTAAGGGAGATCAGAGGCGATCTTGCCGTTTGACATGGTGATGTTAATGATACGGCTCGGCTCGTTATAAATGTGAGCGGGGCGGTTATGGCAGTCGATGCAGTCCATCTTCTTGATATCCTCACCCTTCTCGTTTACTTTTTTGGTGTAGCCCTTCATTCTGTAAACGGTTTCCTTGCCGGTGGCTTTGTTCACGGCTTTCACCCAGGGAATTGTCTGCCTGGTATGATCGGTCGCCTCATAATAGATGTCGTTGGCAAGGTTCATGTGCCAGTGGATACCTTCGGTGTTCCCTATCTCACTGTTTCCGCCGCCAACCCGCATGAGGAGTGTGAGCGAAGCTTTTGTGTTGGCCTCATCGGCGAGGTAATAGTCGAGGTCGACCTTCTTTTCACTGAAGAAATGTTTTGGCCAGTGACACTGTTCGCAGGTTTCCTGCGCGGGACGAAGGTTCTCGATCGGGGTGGGTATCGGCCTCGAAAACTTGTTGAACGTGACTGAATAGAGCTGATATGAGCCCGAGATCTTCGCTCGAACGAACCAGTCGGCTCCCGATCCGATATGGCAACTTACGCAACCAACCTTGGAGTGGGGCGAATTCTGGTAGGCGGTGTATTCAGGTTCCATCACCTCATGGCATACTGTTCCGCAGAATTCGTCTGAATCGGTGTACTCATAAGCTTTGAAACTGCCGAACGCTGAAAAAACCAGCAGAATGATAGTACCGACCGAAAAGAACATCACGGCACGCAACTGTTTCGGATCATTCAGGTCAAGGGTCGGAAATTTCCGGGCCTTAAAATCGATCCTTTTCGATAGTTTATGCTCACGATACCAGCCGTAGGCTATGATTAGCAATCCGGCGATCAGGAAGACCGGCATGATTATGAAGGTAAGAATACCCATGTAAGGTTTATGAACCTCACTGAATGTCTCCACGATGATCAGAAAAATGATCAGGCCAAAGCTCAGTGCTGCGAGCGCAGCACCGGCGACTGAGATCGGGTTATACAACGACTGTGGGAATATTTTTCTCATCTCTGTCTCGCGAATTAATTTTCTGCTTTGGCGTTTTTCTTTTTCTTAATGATCATTGCAATGAAACCAACGATCAGGACCACTCCCACGATAGCGAGAAGTACAGGTACCATGCTTGTACCCCCCTCTTCACTGGTGGTTTCTCTTTTGGCTGCGGCCGCTTTAACAGGTTTACCGGGGTTTTTGTGAATATCACCCGAAACGAAATCGGTTCCGGCCCCCGGGTGACAGTTGCCGCAGGTCTTTTGCAGGTTCTTCTTGTTAACCGCTGAAGATGCATCCTCTGAGTTAACAATCTTGTGGGGACCGTGGCAACTGCTGCAGTT
Organism: Chlorobiota bacterium; assembly: GCA_008363265.1. Taxonomy (GTDB): domain Bacteria; phylum Bacteroidota; class Ignavibacteria; order Ignavibacteriales; family Ignavibacteriaceae; genus UTCHB3. The sequence goes on along the minus strand of RHKR01000056.1, from coordinate 150 downwards.
GGCCATGGTCACTTTCCCCTCTTTCACTTCTATGCCGTGATAATTGGTTTTGGCTACCTTGGTCTTGTTGGTCGACTGTGCAAAGTCAGGTGTGATCTCGACGGGTTTGTGGCACGAACCGCACAGATTCAGCGCTGGTCCGCTCACCGG